>JAUVAG010000230.1 GCA_030591825.1 Dethiosulfatibacter sp. | reverse complement strand
GCGTTATCCGGGTCACGCTTCATGTGACCATAACGGATATTAAGAGGTCGCAGAAAGTTTCCTTAACGGCGTAATACCAACGCTTCAAGGGATTACGCATTTTTAACTTTCTTAGACTACAAGAAAACTTTCCTTCGCATCTGGAATAACCGCTCCTGCGGTTAACGCGGCACAACAGCTACCTTGGTCTTATATTGTTGCTATATACTTTAGAGTTCTTATTAATTGTGATGTATAAGACATCTCGTTGTCATACCAAGTTATGATCTTAAACATCTTCTTACCATCCACATCAATCATTTTTGTTAACTGAGCGTCAAATATACTTCCGTACAAAGTACCAATTACATCACTTGATACTATAGGATCTTCAGTGTATCCAAGTGTTTCATTTGCTGCTGCTTCCATTGCTTTGTTGATTGATTCAACTGTAGCGTCTTTTTCGAGTTCAACTACTAAGTCTACAACAGAACCTGTAATTACTGGAACTCTCATTGCCATACCATCAAGCTTTCCGTTAAGCTGTGGAAGAACCTTGCCTACTGCTGCTGCTGCACCTGTAGATGTTGGTATAATGTTCGCCGCTGCCGCTCTACCTCTTCTTGAGTTGATACCCTTTGAGTGAGGTCTATCAAGCACAGCCTGGTCGTTTGTATATGCATGGATAGTTGTCATGAATCCCTTTACAAGTCCGAATTTGTCATCAAGAACCTTTGCTACTGGAGCAAGACAGTTTGTTGTACAAGAAGCACCCGAAACAACTTTTTCACTACCATCTAGTGTATCATGATTAACATTATATACAATAGTTTTTAAATCCCCACTAGCAGGAGCTGAAATCAATACTTTTTTAGCTCCGGCAGTCAAGTGCTTTGCTGCACCCTCCTTGCTTGTGAAGAATCCAGTACATTCAAGTACTGCATCGATATCAAGTTCTTTCCAAGGAAGATTTTCAGGATTTCTTTCTGCAAGTATCTGGAATTCTTTACCTTCTACAATTAGCTTTCCGTCTTTTCCAGTGATATTGTCTGTTTTGTAAGGTCCCTGAGCAGTATCATACTTCAACAGGTATGCAAGTGTCTCAGCATCCGTCAAGTCGTTGATTGCTACTACCTCAACCTCGTCGCTTTCCATCATAAGTCTAAAAGCTAGTCTACCAATTCTTCCAAATCCGTTAATCGCTACTTTAATACTCATATTACCACTCTCCTAGTTTAATTTTAATATTTCCTTTGCTGTTACTTCATCTGTCACCAAAATATAATCTTTGTAATATTTTGAAAACGCATATATTGCTTCTGCTTTATTTTTACCTGAAGCTATGCATATTACGTGCTTAATGGAATTTATATCCTTTAAGTCTATTCCTACGGAATCCGTATGCATTATAGGAACTCCGTTGTTGTCGAAATAATAACCAAGGGCTTCTGCTACTGCATTTTTAAGCTTTAACTCGTCCTTTTTCAAGTCTGACATTCCTCTTCTTTCAGCCATTTCCATTGCCGTACCTACTCCGAAAAGCATCATGTCAATTTCCTTTATTTCATCCAATACACTTTTTATCTGAGGGTTTTCCTTCAAAGCCTCCAATAGCTCAGGATGTATGTTATCCGGTACGTGAAGAAGCTTGTACTCCGCATTGATCTTGTGGGCAAGCTTTGCGGCTATGGTATTTGCCTGTATTTCAAGCTGCTCACCAAGTCCTCCCCTTCCGGGCACTACCATTATGTTTTTGACCTTTCTATTGTATTCCATTTCATCGGCAACACATGCCATAGTAGTTCCACCCATTATTCCTATTTTCATATCATCTTCAAGGAGAGAATTCATTATCAAGGAAGCTTTCTTTCCTAAATCCTTTCTGATGATTTCGTCATCATCAGAATCTCCTTCAACCAGTGAAACTTTCTTTATCCCTATCTTTTCCTTAAGCTGGTTTCCTAAATCATTCAAGCCCTTCATATTATAAATCAGTTCTTCAGTTTCAATAAGGAGCTTCTCTCCAGCTTTCGAAAGCCTCATACCTGAAGATTCAATCCTTATAAGTCCCAAATCCTTAAGTATTTCTACTTCTGATCTTAAAACTCTTTCCGTCATTCCAATTTTCAATGCCAGCATCCGCCTACCTATTGGTTGATGGCTCTTCAAAGATTTAAGGAGGCCGTATCTCTTCATAAGTAGTTTAGACATTTCAGGCACTATAGAATTTTGTATAGACAATACTTTTTCAAATCTCATATAATCCTCCATAAAACCTTTTAGTTATACTAGCAGAATTGCATTGTTAAATGTAAAATCAACATGGCACCTATAAGGTTCCACTAGTAATCGTTGTTCCAAGTGGTCCATTTTCGTCCCTGGGGTTTATTTTATGTCCCTATTATATTGTATTACTTTTTTTTGGAAATTTCAAGGGTATTTTTAAAAAAAATTAAATCGAAGAAAAGTTGGTTATTGGAAAGGTTTTAAAAAAACCGACGGGTGGACCGTCGGTTAATTATATCATTAATAGGTTATAATTGCTGTAAAGTTCAAGTGATTTTTTTGTTTATTGTCAGTATCTTTTTCTCATTGAAGATGACGGTATCTGTAATTCATCCCTGTATTTCGCTATTGTTCTTCTTGAAATATCTATTCCTCTCTTGTTGAGTTCATTGGCTATCTTCTGGTCGCTCAAAGGCTTCTTGGTATTTTCACGGTCCACAAGCTCCTTAATCATAGACTTTATACTAGTCGATGCCATTCCGTCGTCGTTTCCTTCCTTGGCTATTGAGCTTGAGAAGAAATACTTCAGTTCAAAGAGACCTCTTGGAGTCTGTACGTATTTGCCATTTGTAGCCCTGCTGACTGTTGATTCATGGACTTCTATGTCTTCAGCTACATTTTTCAGAACCATTGGCTTAAGGAATTTATTGCCTTTTTCAAAAAATTCTAGCTGATGCTTAAGAATTGACTCGGCAACCTTGTACATGGTGTTCCTTCTCTGTTCTATACTTTTTATGAGCCACAAGGAGGAGTTGAACTTGTCGTTCAGGAACTTATTGGTCTCCTTGTCATCGCTATTCTTCATTATTTTCTTGTAATAGTTGCTTATTCTTAGAAGGGGCATATCCGAATCGTTTACTATTATTACATATTCGTCTGCCACCTTTGTTATTGTAACATCTGCCGATATATACTTTATACTGTCGCTGTCAAGTACAAATCCCCTTGAAGGCTTGGGCTCCAACATCCTGATGATGTCACAGGTTTCCTGTACTCTTTTAACCGTAATGTCCAATACCTTGGCTATATGCTGCAGCTTGTTGCAGGCAAGGTCTTCTATATGGTAGTCGATTATATCATATACCTTCTCGTCAAATATACCCTTGTCCTTAAGCTGGATTTTCAAACATTCCTTTAGGTCTCTTGCTGCTACTCCAACAGGGTCGAAGGTATGGATTTTCACAAGAACCTCTTCTACTTCATCCGGATCCACATTTATCTGGGCAGATATTTCATCAACTGTCATGGAAAGATATCCCTTGTGGTCCAGTGAATCGATTATTTCGTCACCTATCATCCTTTCCCTATCAGTATTGACCGCAAGTCCAAGTTGGGACCTCAGATGGTCATTCAAGGACTGTGCCTTGGATGTATATGATTCAAAGGATTGTTTTTCCT
>JAUVAG010000164.1 GCA_030591825.1 Dethiosulfatibacter sp. | reverse complement strand
GCTATTACGGCAGGACTTCAGCAGTTCATTGAGTATCTTATGGAAATAGAATTTTCTGAAATGGATATAGAATTTTTAAGGGAAATGGATCTTTTCGAGGAGAAGTTCCTTGAATATTTGAAAAATTTCAAGTTTACAGGAGATGTGTGGGCAATACCAGAGGGAATTCCCGTATTTCCAAATACTCCAATAATAACCGTTAAGGCACCAATACTTGAGGCACAGCTTATTGAAACAATGCTGCTCCTTACATTGAACCATCAGAGCCTCATAGCAACCAAGGCAAACAGGATAGCAAGGTCGGCAAAGAATAAGCCTGTTGTTGACTTTGGAGCAAGAAGAGCTCATGGTGTCGATGCAACAATATATGGTGCTAGAGCAGCATATATTGGAGGGTGCTTCGGTACATCAAACCTATTGGCATCAAAGATGTTCGATATACCAGTAATTGGAACCATAGCCCATAGCTGGGTGCAGTTTTACGATGACGACTATACAGCTTTCAAGGCTTATGTGAAGGCATTCCCGGACAATGCTGTCCTTCTTGTTGATACATACAATGTACTTGGTTCAGGAATACCTGAAGCAATAAAGGTTTTTGACGAGCTTGGAGGAGACGGCAAGAAAGGTATAAGACTTGACAGTGGAGATCTTGAATATCTTTCCAAGAAAGCAAGAAAGCTTCTTGATGTTGCAGGATATGAGCATGCAACAATAACAGTATCAAACTCACTTGACGAATTCCAGATAAGAGAGCTTGAAATGCAGAACTCACCAATTGATTTCTATGGAGTTGGTGAAAGACTTATTACAGCAAGATCTGAAGCGGTTTTCGGAGGGGTTTACAAGCTTGTAGCCGTTGAGAAGGAAGAGGGAATAAGTCCAAGGATAAAGCTTAGTGAAGAAGCTATAAAGGTTACAAATCCAGGATTCAAGGAAGTGTGGAGACTTTATGATAATAGAAATGGAAATGCTTTTGCAGACCTGTTAACCTTTAAGGGAGAAGATATTAAAGCTCCTTACAAACTTTTCGATCCATTGTCTCCTTGGATAAATAAAACTGCAAAGAATTTTACAGCAAAGAAGCTTCAAACTCTCATAGTGCACAATGGAGAGCTGACATATGAATTTCCGACTCTTGAGGAAATTAGGGAAAACCTTAATAACGAACTTTCAAAGCTTTGGGATGGACTTCTAAGGTTTGATAATCCAGACAGATATTTTGTCAACCTGTCCTTTGACCTGTGGTCGGAAAAACAGAAGCTCATAGAAAGATACAGAAATAAATAAATGCATAATTGTGGAGGCATTTAATGAAGAAGAAAATAACTGAAATACTTCATATAAAATATCCATTAATCCAGGGAGGACTAGCCATTGTATCCGATGCAAAACTTGCTTCAGCGGTTTCCAATGCAGGAGGAGCTGGAATCATAGGAGCTGGAGGACATGATGCAGATTGGATGGAGGAACAAATTGACCTAGCAAGGAAGCTTACGGATAAGCCATTTGGAGTAAACATAGTTCTCATGGCTGAAGATAAGGATGAAATAGTTGATATAGTATGTGAAAAGAAACCTGATTTCGTCACCTTTGGTGCGGGGAATCCAATCCCTTACATTAAGAGATTTCAAGAACTTGGCATCATAGTTATCCCTGTGGTACCAAGCCTTAGGCTTGCAAAAAAGGTTGAGGCAGCTGGAGCTGATGCTTTGATAATAGAAGGTCTTGAAGCAGGAGGACATATAGGTAGACAAACAACCATGGCTTTGATGACCAATGTCATAGTAAATGTTGACATACCTGTAATTGCTGCAGGAGGAATATCTGATAGAAGAGGAATAATGGCTGCCATGGCTATGGGAGCTTCAGGAGTGCAGATGGGATCCAGGTTCTTGATTTCAGAAGAATGTCCAGCTCATGTAAATGTAAAAAGAAGGATAGTTGAATCAACTGATATTGACTCGGTAATACTGGGCTATACTATTGATCATAGTGTAAGGGTATTGAAAAACAAGTTTGTTGACAGCTATCTTGAAATCGAGTACAGCGATGAGCCAAGAGAAATGTTGAAGGGCAGGATGAGAGGCATTTATGCCAAGGCGGTAGTAGAGGGTGATGTCGAAAATGGAATGATTCAGGTGGGTCAGAGTCTTGATGTACTTAATGAAATACTTTCCTGTAATGAAATAATTAAAAGACTTTTTCCGGACAAGGAATAACTGGATAAAATGGGATATTATTAAATGTTATAAAGGGGGCACAAATGAAGAACATACCGAATATTTTATCAATCTTTAGAATTGTTCTTGCGCCTGTATATGTTTATGTATTTTATTCCGAAATAAAAAATGCACATTCTCTTGCATTGCTCGTATATATAATTGCATCCCTAACTGATTTCCTTGATGGATACATTGCAAGAAAATACAATCTTATTACGGAAATAGGAAAGGTACTTGATCCATTTGCTGACAAGGTAATGCTAATAACAGTGCTCATATGTTTATATATTTCAGGCAGAATTCCATTCATAATACCTATTGTGGTTGTGGCAAAGGAGCTTTTCATGATTGTTTCGGGTCTAATACTGTATTTCAGGAAGGAGCGGATGGTAATTCCTTCCAATATTTTTGGCAAAAGTGCAACTGTAATGTTTATGTTGTCTATTTTGCTTTTAATGCTTTTCCCAAACAATGGCAGCTTTGTTTATCTTTTATATCTTACGATACTAGTAAAAATAATAGCCTTTATCAGTTACAGAAGAACATATGTAAAAAACAAAAAAGAAATGAATTCATAAAAAATACCAGCATATAATACATAAACAGGAGGATAAGCTATGGGAATCTACAAATATATTTATGGTCCGGTGCCGTCAAGAAGAATGGGCATTTCACTGGGTATAAGCCCCATACCAAAAAAGTATTGTAATTATTCATGTGTATATTGTCAGCTAGGTAGAACAAAAAATCTTACAAACAAAAGAAATGAATTCTTTGATTTGAAGGAGATTTTAAAGGAGTTTCAGGATATTTCCAAGAAAGACATATACTACGATGTAGTTACAATAGTCGGAGAGGGAGAACCCACTTTATACAGTGAGCTTGGCAGACTTATTAAAAAAATAAAGACCATGACCGATAAGCCAGTTGCTGTTATCACAAATGGTGCTCTAATGTATGATGAAAAGACAAGAAAGGACCTTATGAAGGCAGATATAGTCCTTCCTTCAATTGATGCATGTAATGAAAATATGTTTACAAGGATAAACAGGCCATCCAGAAGCATAAACTATAATAATATGCTGGAAGGACTTATCGAGTTTTCTAACCACTACAAGGGACAGTTGTGGATAGAGATAATGCTTGTGAAGGGTTATAATGATTCTGTGGATAACCTTATAGAATTCAAGAAGATACTGACTAGAATAAATTATGACAAGCTATATATAAATACTCCAGTGAGACCTCCGGCGGAATCCTATTTTCAACGATCATGACATGTCTGCTGCTGTAATTGGAAAGGTAAGGAATGAACCAGAATTAACTATTACTGATGGTAGGGATTCAATTAAAGTAATAGAATTATAAGATGCTTAGGTTTAATCTAATCGATAAGAAGTAAGCTATGAGAAACACCATTTATCCCACATCAAACGATAATTCTCGCTATTAGCCTCTATTTGAGATCTGACAATCTAAAAATTTGTTTCGGAGTAATTGTATTACAAATAGGACACTGATAAACTTGTTTTTCATTTTTGGGCGTATGATGAATTAGTTCCATGATGTGCCCACAAGCTGGGCAATATGTTGAAAAATCCTTTCGATGGGGGGTTAAAAAAAAATTTGGTTTTAATCTGTGTTTTGTTTCCATATAATAATAGAATGATTTCATGCATTTAACTTTTTGCTTTCGATCATATGATGATCATTTTAGAACATTTGAAGATCAATAAGTTCATTTTGAAAAATAATAATTTATTGGATACTTATCTTTCTAATAAAATAATAATATTCGAGCAATATTAGGAATTATAAAAAACACACAAGATATTGAAATACAATGAGTTTTAATTTCAAAAATAAATTTAAGGGAACTATCTCTATTATTGGCACGAGCGAAACCGAACCAAGAACAGAAGAGATAGCAATAGAATTAGGACGATTATTAGCTATAAATAACTTCGCCGTGGCATGCGGTGGGTTGTATGGTGTTATGGAAGCCGTTTGTAAGGGTGCTAAACAAGAAGGTGGCTTTACAATTGGAATCATTCCTTATGAAGATAAGAGTCGGGCAAATGAGTTTATTGACGTTGTGATACCGGTCCCTTTTTCTCAGGCTCGAAACATTGTTGTAGTATTGAGTGGTGATGCTTGTGTTGCTATAGAAGG
>JAUVAG010000065.1 GCA_030591825.1 Dethiosulfatibacter sp. | reverse complement strand
GATTATGGATCCTGAAACGGGAGATATTTTAGCCATGGCAAGCAAGCCTTCATATGATCCAAATAATCCAAGAGACCCTTTTGATGAAAACATGAAGAATATTTGGGCAGGTCTTACAGATGATGAATTGACTGAAAAATGGTATGATTTATGGCGAAACCCTTCAGTTAACGACATATATGAGCCTGGATCCACATTCAAGCTTTTAACTGGAGCTATTGCCCTTGAAGAAAACAAGGCCAGTCTTGATACAAAATATTACTGTGATGGATATGTAACAGGAATTGAAAGTGCCACAAAGATTAAATGCTGGAGATATTACAATCCTCACGGGGAGCAGACATTTTCTGAAACTTTTCAAAATTCATGTAACGATGCTTTAGCGGACATGGGTCTTGCCATAGGAAAGGACAGGTTCAGGCATTATGTTGATGCTCTAGGATTTGGAGAAAAGACAAACATTGAGCTTAACGGTGAAGCCTATGGTCTTGTCAATGACCCTTCAATCATGAAGGATGTCAATACTGTAACTCAATCCTTTGGACAGGGTATTTCAGTCACTCCCATTCAACTTGTAACAGCACTTTCTTCTTTGTGCAACGATGGCTATCTGGTTAAGCCGAGAATCGTAAAGCAGTTGGTTGATAATGATGGAAACATAGTCAAGGAGAATGAAGTAGAGGTTGTTAGAAGGGTTTTTTCTGAAGAAACATGTAACGATATGCTTTATGCCATGGAATCCGTAGTAAGCGAAGGTTCAGGTAGAAATGCATATATTACAGGATATAGTGTTGGGGGAAAAACAGGTACAGCACAAAAGGTTATTAATGGAAAATATTCTGAAAACATGTATGTTACATCTTTCATAGCGGCTGCGCCTACTTATGATCCAAAGGTTGTAGCTCTTATGATTATTGACGAGCCAAAAGATTCCTACTACGGATCTACAATTGCAGCCCCTGTAATAGGTGATGTTTTGGAAGATGTGTTGAAATACATGGATGTTCAACCTGTTTATACTGACGAGGAAAAGGTTAAAATAGAGAAATCCTATGTAAAGGTGCCAAATGTTACGGGTATGAATATTAAGGATGCCAGCAGCCTTCTTGAAAAACTGGGACTCGAACACAATGTTACTATTAATGTTGATGAAGAGATGACTGTCAAGGAACAGTATCCAAAGGAAGGTATAGAGGTAATGAAAGGTTCTGTAATAACAATTATGCTTAATTAAAATACTCAGGACATTTTGTCCTGAGTATTTCAGATACGATTGAGTAATTAGAGTTGATTTTATACTGCAATAGTATTATTATATTGTAAGATTAGACAATGAGAGGTATAGGATGCTTATTAAAAGGATACTTGAAAAAATCGAATACAGTGATTTTAAAGGCAATGAAAATATAGAGATAAGGGATATTACCTATGATTCTAGAAAAGCCGGCGAAAACACAATATTTACAGCCATCGAGGGGTTTGAAAGAGATGGGCGTGAGTATATAAATGATGCATGCAATAATGGATGTAAAGTCGTAGTGTGCCAGGACATATCTGAAGAAAAGAATGACTGTTCATATATAAGAGTGGAAGATACAAGAAAAACCATGTCGGATATTTCTTATCTTCTTCAAAAACCCGATGAAGAATTGAATCTGATTGGTGTTACAGGTACAAATGGCAAAACCAGCACTACATATATTTTGAAAAACATATATGACTATAAAAATATAAAGTCAGGAATAATAGGGACAATGGGAGCTGTTATTGGAGAAAAAAAAGAAAAGCTCAACAATACAACTCCTGAATCACCGGACTTACACAGGCTCATGAACAGGATGAAGGATGAAGGTATAGAAAACTGTTTCATGGAGGTTTCATCACATTCCACTGAACTCTACAGAGTGAAAAATCTTAGATTCAATTGCGGAATATTTACTAATCTTACAAAGGATCACCTTGTTTTTCACAAAAATATGGAGAACTATTATCAAGCCAAGAAAAAGTTTTTTTACCAATGCGAGTTGTCAATAATCAACATGGATGACGAATATGGTAGGAGGCTTTACAAGGAACTTAAAGAAGAGGGATTCAAGGTAAAGGGATTTTCAATGGAAGTTGATTGCGATTACAAGATAAGCAATTGCAGTATTACAAGGGAAGAATCCAAATTTTCGATTTCGGTTGGCGGGAAAGAAATTGAAGTGAAAATAAATACACCTGGCAAGTTTAATGTTTATAACTATACCGGTGCCTTAATAGGAGCTTTGAAACAGGGGATTGATATCAGTGACATAGTAGATGCCTACAACCTTTCTGCTGGTGTTACAGGAAGATTTGAATTTCTTACTACTGACCTTGACTGCAGTATAATACTCGATTTTGCCCATACTCCAGACGGTCTTGAAAAGGTAATGGAGACAATAGATCAGTTTGCTAAGGGTCGGAAGATAGTAATGTTTGGTGCTGGAGGAGGAAGGGATAGATCCAGAAGAGCATTAATGGGAAAGGTTGCAGGTAAATACTGTGACTTTGTAATGATTACTGCCGACAATCCTAGATATGAGAATCCTCTTGAGATTTGCGAGGAAATTGCCGGAGGAGTAAGGGAGTATCATGACAATTATATGATAATAGCTGACAGGGGAGAAGCCATAGACTATCTTATAAAAAACCATGAAAAGGATGACGTGATTCTTCTTGCAGGAAAATCAACTGAACCTTATCAGGTTGTTGAAGATAAAAAAGTGCCTCACTTTGAAAGGGAACTGGCAATGAAATCAATTGAATCTGCGGAAAAACTTTTGAAGGAGTCAAGTAATGACATCTAATACTTTTATTGCATTTGCAGTAGCCTTTGTTCTGTCTGCAGTAATGATGCCTTTGATGATACCATATTTGAAAAAGCTTAAGTTTGGTCAAACTATAAGGGAAGAAGGACCTGAATCTCACAAGGTGAAGACAGGAACTCCTACCATGGGTGGCATATCCATTATTACAGCAATTTTTCTGTCATATCTGTTTCTGGTTGAAAAGAATATGGCTTCTACGATTACCATGATTGCAATTACAGGCTTTGGTGCAGTAGGTTTTATAGATGACTATATAAAAGTTGTAAAAAAAAGAAATCTGGGACTAAGAGCTTGGCAAAAACTTTCAGGACAGCTTCTGTTTGCCCTTGTACTGTCTTTTTATCAGTATTTGTTTACAGATATGGGAAGCAGCATATACATTCCTGTAATAGGAAAATATTTAGACCTGGGATTGTTCTATATTCCTTTTACGATAATTGTTGTCCTGGGAATAGTAAACAGTGTGAATTTAACAGACGGTCTTGATGGACTTGCTTCAGGAATAACGTCAGTATTCTTTGTGTTTTTCATAATAATTGCATCGGTTCTTGGAGACAAGCTACAGAATACAGACTCACTCATATCTATTGCATCCATAATAACGGGAGGATGTATGGGATTTCTTATCCACAATAAGTATCCTGCAAAAGTATTCATGGGTGATGTAGGGTCACTGGCCCTTGGTGGTGCAGTTTCCGCTCTTATGGTACTGTCTGGTGTAATGATAATCTTTCCAATACTTGGGTCTGTATTTCTTGCTGAAACACTTTCTGTTGTAATCCAGGTAGTTTCATTTAAGACAAGAGGCAAGAGGGTGTTCCTTATGAGTCCTCTTCATCATCATTATGAAGAAAAGGGATGGAAGGAAACCAAGGTTGTAATAAGATTTTATTTGGTTGCAGCAGTTTCTGGACTGATTGCTGTTGCTGTAATATTCATATAAGGGGATAGTGAATGAATAAAGAAAAAATATTAATATATGGACTTGGAATCTCTGGTATATCAGCCTTAAAGAGACTTAAATCAGAAAATAAAACAGCAGATATAATCGACAGAAAAACAAGGGAAGAACTTCAGTCTGTTTTGGATGAAAATGGAATATCAAATATAAAAACATATAATACAGGCGATAACATTGACATGAAGCAATATGTCATGCTTATCAAAAGTCCTGGAATACCAAATGAAGACCCAATAATTGTATTTGCCAGAAATAGTGGCGTAGAAATTGTAAATGATGTGGAATATGCTTACAGAAACTGCGGTGACAGCTTTCTAATAGGAATAACAGGAACAAACGGAAAGACAACCACTACAACCCTTATTGGTGAAATGATCAATCAATGGAAGGGGAATGCTGTGGTTACAGGGAATATTGGATCGGGAATAATGTGGGACTTTAAGGATATGAGTGACAGTGATATAGGCGTTGTTGAATTAAGCTCCTTCCAGCTTGATGGAATAAGGGATTTCAGGACAAATATTTCAGTTATTACAAATATTAGTCCAGACCATATATCTTGGCACAAGACATATGAAAACTATATTGATGCTAAGCTTAAGATAATATCGAACCAGACTGAAAATGACTATTGCATAATTAACTATGACAATGATGTTTTACAAAGTGAAATCAAAGATACACAATGTAAAAAGCTGTACTTTACAACTACAAACAGGGAAATTGAGGGTATTTATGTAAACCGAAATCGGATTATTCTTAATGTCTTTAAGCCGGAATATGTCTGTAATGTAAATGAAATATTCATGCCTGGTTTACATAATTTAGAGAATTCTCTTGCCGCAATATTGGCTGCCAGGATTGCTGGAGTGGACTTGGAGTCCATAAGAAAGGTTCTTGTATCATTCAGAGGCGTAGAGCACAGACTAGAATATGTAACGGATGTAGAAGGTATAAGTTTCTACAATGATTCAAAAGGTACCAATACGGATGCATCAATTAAAGCTATAAACAGTTTTGACCCACCGGTTCACATAATACTTGGAGGGATGGATAAGGGGGAAGACTTCGGTCTTCTCGTAGATAACCTCGAAGGCAATGTGAAAACGGCAAGCATTTTTGGTGAAACAAAATATAAGTTAGCTGAAACCATGAAGAATAATGGGTTTCTTGATTATGAAATATTTGATACCTTAAGAGAATGTATAATGAGTTCCTTTAATAATGCTAAGGAGGGTGAGATAGTTCTTCTTTCTCCCGCCTGTGCAAGCTGGGATATGTATGAAAACTACATGATCAGAGGACGGGAATTCAAGAATATAGTATTTGATTTGGTGGAAAAAAATGGAGAATAGAAAAACCATTGACTGGTTGTTGTTTTTGACGATTCTTGTACTTGTACTTTTCGGATTCGTCATGGTATACAGTTCCAGCTATCCTGATGGTTACTACAATTTCAAAGGGAACGGATTCTTTTTTCTAAAAAAACAGATTGTGGCTGGTGTTTTAGGTTTCGTCGCAATGATTATCACATCCTTCATTGATTACAGGATATACAGAAAATTGAACAAGGTTTTCCTGGGTATCATCATAGTGGCAGGTTTGTCCTTGTTTACTTCAGCAGGAACTACTGCCAATGGAGCACAAAGATGGATAAGTATTGGAGGCATAAGTATTCAGCCTTCTGATATTATAAAAGTAACTGCAATAGTCTATATGGCATATTTTCTTGAAAAGAAGAACAAATCCATTAAGAAGTTTGGCAGGGGATATATTCCTGTTTTAGTTATGATTGGAGTGTTTTCAGGTATCATTATAATACAGAATGATTTGAGTACAAGCTTTGTGCTTGCTCTTACACTTGGAGTAATGTATCTTTGTGCAGGTGCAAATATTTTACATGTTTTTCTTACAATGATAATTGGAGCATCAGGAGTGGCATACCTTATAATAAACGAACCTTTTAGAAAGCTTAGACTAATAAGCTTCCTTGATCCTTTCAAATATAAGCTTACTATAGGATGGCAGGTCGTTCAGTCAATATATGCGTTGGGTACTGGAGGACTGTTTGGACTGGGACTTGGAAAGAGCCGACAAAAGTTTTTTTATATTCCAGAGAGCTACAATGACTTCATATTTTCAATAATAGGAGAAGAATTGGGATTCATAGGCTGTTTCATAGTTATTATTTTTTATATAGTAATTATTTGGAGAGGCTTTAGAATTGCAATAAATGCAAGTGACCTTTTTGGAACTTTTCTGGCTGTGGGAATAACTGCTTTAATCGGAATTCAGGCCCTTGTACATATTGCAGTCGTAACATCTTCCATGCCTCCAACAGGAATAGCTTTGCCCTTTATAAGTGCCGGAGGTACATCGCTAATGATTTTCATGGCGTCTGTGGGAATATTGCTTAACATATCAAAAAATTCATTATAAATTAGAGGTAAGTTATGAAGTACATACTAAGCGGCGGAGGTACGGGAGGACATATTTCTCCAGCACTTGCCATTATAGATATAATAAAGGAAAATGACAGCGAGGCGGAAATATTATATATTGGTTCAAAGAACAGCATGGAAAGCGAACTTGTACCTAAAAGAAACATAAGGTTTAAGTCCGTAAGGACAGGGTACATTAATAGAAAGCTTTATTCTCCATCTAATATAAAAACACTTTATAACAATATTGCAGGTTTGATTCAGTCAATCGCATTGATGAAGAAGGAAAAACCAGACCTTGTCATTGGGACAGGAGGATTTGTATCAGGACCTGTTGTTCTGGGTGCACGATTGTGTAAAATAAAAACAATGATCCATGAACAGAATGTATATCCAGGAATAACAAACAAGCTTCTTGGAAGAATATCCGATACTGTAATGTTAGGTTTTGAAGAATCAGAAAAATATTTTACCAGGT
>JAUVAG010000232.1 GCA_030591825.1 Dethiosulfatibacter sp. | reverse complement strand
TTGTCTTCCTTTGCGCTTGCTACGTCAGTAAATGCCGCTGCAACTGCTGCTGGAGGATCTACATCTTGTAGTTGAACTGTTGTAATAAGAACTCCAAGATTATATTTGTTGGATATTTCCTGGATATCCTCAAGCATTTCCTGTTGCATTACGGCTTTGTTGAGGGTTAGAACATCGTCAAGATTGTGATTTGCAACAACTCTTCTTATTCTTGAATACGCAGCAAGTTCAAGCGTTTCCTTTGGAGCATCTACATTGAGTATATATGCTTCGGGATCCAAGACCTTGTACTGCACGATTACTTCGACTTCTACCAGGTTTTCATCACGTGTAATCATTACCTTTTCGGAACTGACATCTGAATAGTTTTCGTTTGAATATTCGTCAAAGAATGATTTTTCATCAGTTTGGCTTCTAAAGCCGTATTCAATTCTTTTTATTTCCTCTATATTTACAAATTCTATAGAGTCAATAAATGGCATTTTGAAATTAAGTCCTGGTGTTGTAATCGTCTTATTGTGTGCACCAAATCTGAAAATCAAAGCCTGCTCGCTTTGGTCGAGGGTATAGTAGGAATTCATAGCTGAAAGAGCAATGAATATTACTAGAATGACCACTATTACCATTTTGCCTGGGAACTTGTTGATGTTGACATTTCTTTTTTTGAATACTGGGTTTCCGTTTTCATCAAATTCTTTTGGTTCTTCACCTTTGCTTGTAAATCTTTCAAAAGGGTTTCCCTTACTGTTTGTAGTTCCTTTTATTACAGAAGAAATAACACTTATGATGATAAATAATATGATAATTGAAAATATCGAATTCATATTAACACTCCCTTCGTTAAAGTACATTATACATTACTAATGTCATAATGTCATATTAAATATTAATAATGATTAAATTTATATACATAATTTATAATTTTGAATGTTGTATGTCCAGTGATTTTATATTGTTTAAATAAAAAACATCATATAGTATTGACAAAATATTTTTATATAATTATAATGAAAATAATATCAATGTGATGACGAGTAAAGTAGACCGGAAACAGTCTTTAGAGAGAAAATACCTTGGTTGTAAGTATTTTCATTCATGACCGGTTGAAAACTAGCTCCGAACAAAGTCTGAATTCATTATGAAGAAAGGACTTCGTACAGGCGCGATAAGCCTTTAGAGCACCAATTAGGGTGGAACCACGTGAATTTATCTCGTCCCTTTCCAGGGACGGGATTTTATATTTTTTGAGGAGGAACGAATATGGTAAGAATAACATTGCCTGACGGCAGCATTAGAGAATTTGAAGAAGCAGTAAAAGTAATCGACATAGCGAAAAACATAAGTGAAGGATTGGCAAGAGTAATTGTAGGAGCAATGGTGAATGGATGTACCGCGGGTCTTGACCAAATTGTAGAAAAGGACAGCACAGTAAGTTTGTTGAAATTTGACGATGACGAGGGCAAGAACATATTCAGACATACAAGTTCACATATCCTTGCACAGGCAGTTCAGAGACTTTATCCTGGAACAATGCTTGCAATCGGACCTGCAATAGATAACGGATTCTATTACGACTTTGATTCAGAGCATGTATTTACAGAAGAAGACTTTGAAAAGATCGAAGCTGAAATGAAGAAAATAGTAAAGCAAGACCTTAAAATAGAAAGGTTTGAGCTTCCAAGAAATGAAGCACTTGTATATATGGAAGAAAAAGGCGAGCAGTACAAGGTCGAACTTATAAACGATCTTCCAGAGGATGCTGTAATTTCCTTCTATAAGCAGGGTGATTTTGTTGATCTTTGTGCTGGACCTCATCTTCAGACTACTAAAAAAGTTAAGTCTTTGAAGATTCTTAGTATAGCCGGTGCATACTGGAGAGGAAGCGAAGACAACAAGATGCTTCAAAGGGTTTATGCTACTTCTTTTGAGAAAAACAAGCAGCTTGAAGAATATCTTCGCAGACTTGAAGAAGCAAAGAAAAGAGACCACAGAAAGCTTGGTAAAGAGCTTGACCTGTTCTCAATGCATGAAGAAGGACCTGGATTCCCATTCTTTCATCCTAAGGGTATGATTGTTAGAAACACATTGGAAGACTTGTGGAAAAAAGAACACATAAAGAAAGGGTACGGTGAGGTGAAAACTCCAATTATCCTTAATGAAGAGTTGTGGCATAGGTCTGGACACTATGAAAACTACAAAGAAAACATGTATTTCACTGAGGTTGACGGAGAAAGTTTTGCGGTGAAGCCAATGAACTGTCCAGGTGGAATACTTGTATATAAGAGCAATATGTATTCCTACAGGGACCTTCCCCTTAGAATGGGTGAATTGGGACTTGTTCATAGACATGAGATGTCGGGAGCACTTCACGGTCTTATGAGGGTAAGAAGCTTCACTCAGGATGATGCACATCTATTTGTAACACTTGACCAGTTGAAGGACGAAATTATGGGTGTGGTTAAATTCACAGACGAAATGTACAAGATATTCGGATTTAAGTATCATGTAGAACTTTCGACAAAACCGGAAAAAGCTATTGGAACAGATGAAGAATGGAATGTTGCAATTGAATCATTAAGAGAAGCACTTATTGAAATGGATGTAAAATACATTGTGAATGAGGGAGATGGAGCATTCTACGGACCTAAGATAGACTTCCATCTTGAAGATGCAATAGGAAGGACATGGCAGTGCGGCACTTGCCAGCTTGACTTCCAGATGCCTCAAAGATTTGATCTTTCATATGTTGGACAGGACGGTGAAAAGCACAGACCTGTAATGCTTCACAGAACAATATTGGGTTCCATTGAAAGATTTATGGGAATTCTCATAGAGCACTATGCAGGAGCATTTCCTACATGGCTGGCACCTGTGCAAGTTAGAATACTTCCTATATCAGACAAGTTCAACGATTATGGCGCGGGAGTTAAAAAGCAGCTTGAGGATATGGACATAAGAGTTGAACTAGATACAAGGTCAGAAAAAATAGGATATAAAATCAGAGAAGCACAGCTTCAAAAGATACCTTATATGTTCGTTGTAGGCGAAAAGGAAGTAGAAGCATCAGCTGTTTCAGTAAGACAAAGAGCCGAAGGAGACATGGGAAGCAAAAGTATCGAAGAAATCGCAAAAGAAATACTTGCGAAAGTTAAAAATAGAGAAAACGACTCTCCAGGTGTAGAGTAATATAATATGCAATCAAAACTCAGGGCTACATGCCCTGAGTTTTTTCATCTTTTTAATCTTATTCTAATACTTGTTTAAGTAACTCCTAATACCGAAGTCATATAATAAAGACATAATAAAGGAGGAAAGATTATGAAAGTTACATTGGAAATGATTGATGAATTAAGAAGTAGGGTAAACGTCACTTACGAAGAAGCAAAGGAAGCTCTTGAAAACAATGAAGGCGACATAGTGCAAGCCATAATAGAATTGGAAAAGCAGTCAAAGAATTATCATGGACATAGAAGACACAAAAGTGACAATGTCAACAAGAATGCCAACAGAGTACTTAACAAGTTTCTTTCAACAGACTTTGTTCTTAGAAAGAAAGACAAGGTATATTTGAATCTTCCATTCTGGTTGGTATCTCTAATAGCACTGGGTACAATGCCATTCAGTCTTGTTGCAATAGTGATCTTCTTTCTTCTTGG
>JAUVAG010000158.1 GCA_030591825.1 Dethiosulfatibacter sp. | reverse complement strand
CTCTGTTTTATCGATTTTTTATAGTTAAAAAAATCATACAGAAAAATGTATGCTTTTTCAATACCTAATTACTGTGATTTCAAGGGGTAAGCGGTATTTTCTTTCCACACAAACTAATCAAGAGCCACATTTCCTTGCCTTTAAACTTATATTTAGCAATGCATAATCCTGCAGATATTCCTATAACCAAATCAATAGATGTAGTAAGACATGCCAACAGCATACTGTTAAAAAATCCTTCAACAAATCCGAATGAATCAAATATATTCTTATACCATCTAAGAGAGAATTCATCCGGTGGAAATTTTAGATAAGCAGTAGGACTAAATGATGCTAAAATAATAATTATTAGCGGTGCTGCAAGAAAAAAGTATACTAAATAAGATATGATTTTTGCTCCCATATCAAGTTTACGCTGCATTAATTGCCACCTCCCAATTTAGTCATTGATTTATGTGTCAATACATTTGATAATACCAGTATCAACAAAATAGTTCCCAATAATATAAAACTGATTGCCGATGCCATACCCCAGTTGAATGTAACTTGAACTTCCTGGTAAACCATTGTACTCATGAGTTTTATCCTTGGACCTCCCAATAACTTAGGTGTTACGAAGGCAGTCATGCTGACTGTGAATACAAGTATGGATCCCGTAATTACTCCTGGCAAACTCAATGGGAAAACCACTTTCCTGAATGTTTGCCATGTATTTGCACCCAGACTCTGAGCCGCTGACTCAAGATTAGGAGCTATGTTTTGCAATACTGTGGCAATGGATAATATCATGTACGGAATAAGCAAATGCACCAATCCAACAATAACTCCGTTCATCGTATACAAAATCTTTATTGGCTCGTCAGTAATACCTATATTCATCAATATCTGATTCAGTATACCTGTATCTCCCAAAATTACAATCCAGCCATATGCTCGAACCAATGCACTTACCAGAAACGGTAAAATTGTAGCCATGAGCATAAAGTTTTTATACTTTGATTTTGTTCTGGCTAAATAATACGCAGTCGGATACCCAAGCATAAAAGTAATTAGAGTTACTTTTAATGCTGTAGTCAATGTATCAAACAAAATATTTCTGTAATATTCGTCAGTAAAAAACTTAATAAAATATTTCATCCCATCTTCTTTAATTACCTTAGATATTACAAACAATGTTGGTAATATAAAACACAAGGTTAACAACAAAGTAGCTGGAAGAGCCAACTTCATTATACCTTTTCTATTATTCATCAGTTTTCTCCTCTTCATAGTTAATCAAGTCTATTATTTTTTTATTCAGCACATCAACAATACCCAAATCCGTTACTTTTATCTCCGGGGAAACCGCCAAAGCAAGAATAGTCAATATCATTATAGGTTCCTTGTGCTTAATTCCAAGCTCTTTTATTGTATTGACAAGGCTGTTTAACTCTGCTGATATTTCATTGATATTCTTATTGGAGAGTATACCCCCTATAGGAAGTTCAACCTCCGACAAAATTTCACCATTTAACACTGCACACATTCCACCACCAATACTTATAAGTTTATTTGCGGCAATGGTCATATCACTTCTGTCCTTGCCTATTACAACTAAGTTATGACAATCATGTGCATAGGTAGTAGCGATTGCACCTTTAAAATCTCCAATACCCTTTATCAGTCCAATATTTCTTGTTCCTTTTACTCCATGCCTTTCAAATACCGCCATATAATAAAGATCTTCAGAAGATATATCCAGTATGCCCTCGTTAATTTTAACATCACATGTTTCTTTAACAGTATATGATCCTTCTTCATTAACCACTATGGCATTTACATTGGCATTTCCTTTATCAGCTTTCGTTTTGATTTCAAAATCTTTTTCAACCAACTCATTCATCTTTACGCTGTTGTAAGCATTTTGAGGAAATTGAGATTTTTTTATTTTCACCAATAATTCATTGTTTTTAACAGTGATTTTTCCATCGGTAATCACAGTATCAATTTCAAATTTTTCCAAAGAATCTAGAATTAATATGTCAGCTATTCTTCCTGGTCCAATACCTCCAAGATTATACAGTCTCATACGTCTTGCAGCATTGATTGTAGTTGCTGTAACCGCTTTCACAGGGTCCAGACCACAACTGATTGCTTTTCTAATGAGTCCATCCAAATGACCAGTCTTGCTTAATCTGTCAGCAGTAACATCATCCGTTACCAATAATACATTGGAAAAATTATCCAGTGTATTGATATAATCCATCAAATCCGTAGTAATGAATCTGCCCTGAATCTGAACACACATTCCACTTCTAAGTTTCTCTTTTATTTTTTCCCTGTCCATTATAGTATGGTCGGAATCAACTCCTGCTGCAATAAACGCCTGTAGTTCTTTTCCTTTGAATATTGGAGTATGACCTTCAATTATGCCATCCCTGTTTTTTACTTCATCGATGATCTTAGTGATTTTTTCATCCTGGTTAACAACTCCCCAAAAATCCATCACTTCCCCTAAGCCCAGTACACGTTCATGATCAATTAATCTCTTAATATCTTCTGCACATATAGAAGCTCCAGATGTTTCCATACCTTCGAATGAAGGAACCGTCGATGGAATCATCATATATACTTTTAGAGGCAGTTCCTCCGATGCATCCAGCATCATTTCTACACCTTCGGCACCAAAAACATTTGCAATTTCATGTGGGTCAGCCACTATTGTTGTTGTTCCATGTGGAAGTACACCTTCTGCAAAAGCACTTGGAGTCGCCATGGTACTCTCAATATGCATGTGAGCATCAATAAGCCCAGGCACTGCATACTTCCCCTTCGCATCGATATATTCTTTGGCATCCAATTCTTCATCTTTAAATCCGACATATGCAATATAACCTTTTAATATGCCTATAACTGAATTGATTATCTCACCAGTATAAACATTCACAAGTTGAGTGTTTTTTATTACAAGATCAAATTGCTCCTTGCCCATCGCTGCCTTTACCAGCTCATTCTTTTCAATATAATTATTAATGATAAACACTCCTTATCAGTATTTTTGCATTAAAAAAAGATCTCTCAAAAAGAAATCTCAACACAAAAATATATATGATGTTTTCTACACCATAAACCGTAATATTAATTATTGTATTAGATATCTTTCGTAGTCAGGATATTTTACGGTTATCCGGTAGATACTTTTAAGCCTTATTCTTAAAATAATACAAAAGTGCTAAATTCCACTCATTTTAACACATTGTCTGTTAATAATCAATCTATATTTCCCGTTTCATGTCCCAATAACAGACAGTATTTGAACCATGCGCGTACAAATAATAAAATTTGCTTTATATCACCTCAAGTTCCAGTGTATAATATTGTGATTATATAATACAGGAGACTAAAATGAATAAAGAACAGCTTAAATTAAATACACTCAAAACAATAGATGAAAATCGAGATAGAATTATTTCTATTGCAAATAAAATTTTTTCAAATCCCGAATTAGGATTCAAAGAGCATAAAACATCTGAACTTGTAAAGCTGATATTTAATGAACTAAATATCGAATTTGAAGACAATATCGCCATAACAGGTGTAAAGGGTACAGCAAAGGGTAAGTCAGACAAAATCAAGGTTGCTATTTTGGGAGAACTTGATGCTGTTATTTGTCCACTTCATCCCCATGCCGATGATTTGACGGGGGCAGCGCATTCATGTGGACATCATGCACAGATAACCACAATGCTTGGAGCTGCCATGGGACTTGTATTAAACGATGTAATTTCTCAACTTGACGGAGATGTAACCTTCATTGCCGTACCTGCGGAAGAATATGTAGAGCTTGAATACAGGCAAAAACTTAAGCAAGAAGGTAAAATAGAATTTTTTGGAGGCAAGCAAGAGCTAATAAGACTGGGGACTTTTGATGATATAGATATGGGAATGATGGTCCATTCTCATGCACAGGTAGAGGATAAGAAAATCCTTACTTTTTGTGACAGTTCAGGTTTTGTTGGAAAAGTTATTAAATATACAGGAAAAGAAGCTCATGCTGGTGCAGTTCCCCACTTGGGTGTAAATGCGCTAAATGCGGCGATGCTTGGAATTATGGGAATACATGCTCAGAGAGAAACCTTCAAGGAATCAGACAGAATTAGAATTCATCCAATAATGACAAAAGGTGGAGACATGGTTAATATTGTACCTGCTGATGTTCATATGGAAACATATGTAAGGGGAAGAAATATGGAAGCCGTATTGGATGCAAGCCACAAAGTCAACCGTGCACTTAAGGCTGGTGCAGATGCCATTGGTGCAGAAGTGGAAATCAAGGAAATACCCGGATATCTTCCACTTGTTCAAAACAAGGAGCTTAACGAACTAATTAGCAACAATGCAACAAAACTTATCGGCGAGGAAAACGTATTAAAGGGATATGAGCTAATGGGTGCAACGGATGCCGGAGACATTAGCTCAATAATTCCTTTTATACATCTTTCAAGTGGAGGCTACAAGGGTGTAGCACACAGTAAGGATT
>JAUVAG010000166.1 GCA_030591825.1 Dethiosulfatibacter sp. | reverse complement strand
GTCCCTTGCTGTCAAGAATCTGCTTAGTACCTACATGGTTTTCTATTTTTTCATATTTTGGTATCCTTGGAACGTCAAACTGAGGTTTCTCTCCCCTTGCTTCATTGACTACAAGGTTTCCTATATATTTAAGTACTCTTAATTCCTCATCCGCTCCACTTCTTGTGTCAAGTAGCTCTGGATTTTCTGCAATGAATCCCGTATCACAGTTTCCAGCTTTGAATGTATCATGATTAAGTACATTAAGCAAAAATCCGATATTTGTCTTTACCCCTCTGATTTTGAATTCCTTCAGGGCTCTAGTGGATTTCCTAATGGCATCATCGAATGTTCTTCCATAGGAAGTAACCTTAACAAGCAGGCTGTCATAATACGGACTTATTACAGCACCTGTAAATCCATTTCCTCCGTCAAGTCTGATTCCCAGTCCTGAACTTGAACGATATACATCAATTATACCCGTATCCGGTGCAAAATTATTCGAAGGGTCTTCAGTAGTAACACGACACTGAATCGAAAATCCTCTTATTTTAACATCATCTTGTGATTTTATTCCTATTTCATCAGAACCCAGAGCAAATCCTTCAGCTACCATAATTTGAGCCTGAACTATATCAATACTTGTAACCATCTCGGAAACTGTATGCTCAACCTGAATCCTTGGATTCATCTCTATGAAGTAATGATCTCCCTTTGAGTCCACAAGAAATTCCACAGTTCCAGCATTTCTGTAATTTACGGCACCGGCAATCTTCAGAGCATCATTACAAATTGATTCACGTTGCTCGTCTGAAAGACAAATTGCAGGTGTAAACTCTACTAATTTTTGATGTCTTCTTTGGATTGAACAATCCCTGTCATAAAGATGAACAAGATTGCCATATTTGTCCCCAAGTACCTGAACTTCTATATGCTTTGGCTTTTCAAGATATTTCTCAATAAACATATCATCAATTCCAAAAGCTTTTTTAGCTTCGTTTTTGGCGCTTCTGAATTCAGAAAGAAGATCTTTCTCTTCTCTTACTATCCTCATTCCTCTGCCACCTCCGCCTGCAGCAGCTTTCAGCATTACTGGGTATCCGCAGTAGTTAGCAAACTTCTTGGCATCCTTGTCAGAATGAACAGCTTTTTCTACACCTGGTATAGTAGGTACTCCTACCTCGTTAGCAACCAATTTTGACTTTATTTTGTCGCCCAGCCTATCCATCATTATATGGTCAGGACCGATAAATTCAATACCTGCTTCTTCACATTTTCTAGCAAATTCAGTATTTTCAGCCAAAAATCCATATCCAGGATGAATTGCATCTGCACCTTTGGATGAAGCAAGGCTTATTATCTCATCAATACCCAGGTATGCTTCAACAGGACCTTTGTTCTTTCCTATTTGATACGACTCATCCGCCTTTGTTCTGAAAAGGGAATTTTTATCTTCTTCAGAGTAAATTGCCACCGATCTTATTCCAAGCTCTCTACAAGCCCTGAATATTCTTATGGCAATCTCACCCCTGTTTGCAACTAATATTCTTTTGAATTTTTTCATTTAATCAAACACCACCTTACGATTTTACTGTTTATTTCATCAATAATATATTTTATCATATTCTAAGAAACAATATACAGCTAAATAAAAATGGAGCTATAAACTCCATTTCAATTTGTTTTATAATAGTTAACAGTTTAACAAACTTTTATTAATTTATCAAGCGATTTTTCTATTTTTTTAAATTATTTCTTCGCTAAACTTAATTTGTATTTAGTCTTCCAGCATTCTCGCACGAGTGTTAGCGATTTGCGAACACTTTTTTTATGACTGGAATTATTTTATGAAATTCTCCATTTTATTTTTATAAAACTTCCTTTTTGTCATCATTCATATCATTTTCAGATTCATTAAAGGCATTACCAAATATCTGCTCTGTAAATTTAACCATTTCCTTATCACTAATAGCAGTAGTTCTTCCAGCATCGAATTCTGTATCTATGAGATTCTTTATAAGACTTATCCTTGAATCCCTTTTAGATATTCTCATATCTTTAGCAAGATCATAATAAAGGTTTATCCATCCAGAAATTCCTGCTACTCCAGAATACTGATTGACAACAATCTTTATATTTCTATTAAATATATCCTTACTATTGAAAGAATTGTAGATATCAGCATTTTTCATTATACCATCAGCATGTATTCCAGCTCTTGTAGAATTTGATTCTGCTCCCAAGAATGGCATTTTAGTATGCACCTTGAATCCGAACTCTTCATCAAAGAATGCCGCCACTTCATTAAGCATGGTAAAGTTTATCTTGTTTTTAGGTTCCTTAAGCTGGTGATATTCAACAAGCATCGATTCCATTGGACAGTTTCCCGTTCTTTCACCAATTCCCAATAGAGTAGTACTTACAGAGGACGCTCCGTACATCCATGCTGCCGTTGAATTGGCAGTACAGTAATAATAGTCGTTATGTCCGTGCCATTCCAGTTGCTCTGATTTAAGACCTGTAAGATTCTTAATATAGTAGACAAGTCCAGGTACGCTTCTTGGAAGTTTGTGTCCGTTAAATGGTTTTCCAACACCAAGTGTATCGCATATTCTAAACTTTATATCAACTCCTGCAGCTTTTCCCATTTCATTTATGGCATTTACAAGTGGAACGACGAATCCAAACACATCGGCCCTTGTTACGTCTTCCAGGTGACATCTTGGCTTTATACCGTATTCCAATGCTTTTTCTATTGCACTTAAATAAAGATTAAATACCTGGCTTCTACTTTTATTCAGCTTCTGGAATATATGGTAATCCGAACATGACATAAGTATTCCAGTCTCTTTAACACCACATGCTTTTGCAAGTTTCATGTCTTCGATTTTAGGTCTTGCCCATCCTGTGATTTCAGGAAATTTTAATCCTAAAGCTTGACATTTTTCCAATGCTTCTCTATCTCTTTTTGAGTACATGAAAAACTCTGATTGTCTGATTAATCCATTTCCATTGTCCAATACATTTAACATCTTGAATATCTTTTCTATTTGTTCAACAGTGAATGATTCCATAGACTGCTGCCCGTCTCTAAATGTTGTATCTGTAATCCATATATCTTCAGGCAGATCATATGGAAGTGTAACATTGTCAAATTTGCTTACTGGAAACTTCTCATAAGGAAAAATTCCTTTAAATAAATTAGGTTTTATAACATCTACTATTTGTGAATAATTATTATCTACCATTTTTGTTATCCTCCATCATTTATGCAAGTATTTTATGATTAGTTTCATGCATGGTCAAAAAAATACCGTTGCATGGTAAATATCAGGAAGAAAAATCTCACTCACAACTATAATTCGTTGATTCTTCTTAATACTCACTTACTACAACTTGCTTTATCATGTTTCTATGATATCAAATTTAGAGACTATAGTCAAGGGGTTTTTGCAAGTTGATTTATTTTTCTTGCATTTGATGTTTTCGAGCTTATTCACATTATTGAATAAAAAATCCTTCCCTAATACTTAATTTTATTAGGGAAGGATTTTTTATTCTACACAAACTTCAATAAATCGATTTTTTTGTAATCTACATTATCTTTTTCATTCAGTACTTCCTCGTCGGCATGAATACACTCTACTTTTCCGATGAAAAGAACATGTGATCCTGTTTCTATACTATCAACTATTGTACACTCCACATTAATGGGGCAATCCACAAGCAAAGGAGCGTCAACTACGGTACCATTCTTGGTTTCCATTCCAAGTTCCTTGAGCTTGTCAAAATCTTTTCTGCTCTTTGAACCAAGGTACGCATATTTTTCTCTCATACTTTCAGTAACTAGGTTTACGACAAATACTCCTGATTCCTTGATCATATTGTATGAATATCTGCTTGGTACTATTCCTACCGCTACCATTGGTGGATCAAAACTGCAGTTCATGGCAACTGCTACAGCAAGGGCATTATCCTCTCCATTGTGTCTACAGGATACAAGTATATCCGGTCTGGGCTGAACAGAGTTTCTTAAATCTTTTACTTCTTTCTTCAAATCAAATACCTCCCAAAATATGTCCATTAAGATTATAATTTCAAAAAGTGTTATTGTCAAATGCCATTTACTTGAATTCAATAATGTTTTTTCTATACCTTACAGGAACCTTTTTTATTTATGTGTCTAAAATTCGGCATAAAAAAAACAGCTCTTATAAGATGTTTTTTTATAGCTTAAGAAATGCTTGTGCATTTAACGCAGCAAAGCTGCTTTCTTGTAGTCTAAGAAAGTTAAAAATGCGTAATCCCTTGAAGCGTTGGTATTACGCCGTTAAGGAAACTTTCTACGACCTCTTAATAACCGCTATGGTCACATGAAGCGTGACCCGGTTAACGCAGC
>JAUVAG010000327.1 GCA_030591825.1 Dethiosulfatibacter sp. | reverse complement strand
CATGTGACCATAACGGATATTAAGAGGTCGCAGAAAGTTTCCTTAAACGCATAACACCAACGCTTCAAGGTGTTATGTATATTTAACTTTCCTGAGCTATACAGAAAGCAGCTATGCTGCGTCATCCAGATATCCTAAGTTATTTGGAAATCTTGTCGTATTCAATTTTGAATTTTTTCAGTACTTTTTTTTCAATTCTTGAAACTGTTACCTGTGATATGTTGAACTTTTTTGAAAGCTCCATCTGTGTTTTTTCGTTGTTTATATATCTTTCGTTTACAATTGCCCTTTCAAGGGTATTGAGATTTTCCATAACATTGCCTATGAAGTCCTTGTCTTCAAAATTCTTGAAATGAAAATCCTCCTTGCCGACTATATCCAAGAGACTTATATCTTTTTCCTCGTTCCCGTTTTCATATTTCATGTCCAGTGATTTAGGAGTGAAAGTTTTACTTGCTTCCATTGCTTCAAGAATTTCTTCCTCCGTACTGTCCAGATATTCCGCAATATCCTTGACGGCTGGAGTTTTCTGCATTGTCTGGGTAAGATGCATTTTGGCATCGCTTATCTTCTTTGAAAGTTCTTGGATTCTTCTAGGCATCTTAAGAGTCCAACTCTTATCCCTGAAGTATTTCTTGATTTCACCAAGTACTGTAGGCGTTGCAAAGCTTGAAAATTCAAATCCTCTTCCAAGGTCATATCTTTCAATTGCGTATAAAAGTCCTATGCACGCAATCTGAAAAAGATCATCATAGTCTATGCCTTTGTTCACATACTTCTTTGAAATAATTTCAGCAATATATTCATATTTTTTGAAAATTTCGTTTCTCTGTTCCTTGTTTGTCTTGTCTTTGCTGAATTCGAGAAACATTTCATAATTTTTTACCCTTTTATATTCACTCATACTTAACCCGCTTATGAACATTTTTTTACTATTGTAACTCTCTTGTTATCCTCATCAATGCTGTATTCGTCGGATAGACTTTCTATTATCATCATGCTTAGATCATCTTCGTCTATCTTGAAGTTTCCTTCATTTAAATCTACAACATCTATTTTTATAAGGTCTTCATCCAATGTAAATTCAAATCTGAGATTCTTATTATCATCTTTAATGTATCTGATAAACATTACACTGAGTTCTGAAACAAGAATCTTAAGATCATCTACTTCGTCTATATTGAATTCAAGCTTGTTGACTATTGATGATGTAGTAAGCCTTATAATGCTTATGAAATCTGATTTTTTTGGAATGTCCAAAGTTATCTTATCACTCATATTTTCACCTATATTATTTCAAAGACATTATTCAATCCTGTAATGTCAAATAACTTGTATATATTTGGCTTAAGATTCGTAAGACTTATCTTTGAATTATTTGATCTTGTCTTTTTAAGAAGGCTTATCAATACTCCAAGTCCTGTACTGTCCATGTATTCAAGCTTTTCACCGTCAATAAGTATATGACTGCTGTCCTCGAACATGTTCATTACAACATCCTTGAAATCTGGCGATGTAACTATGTCTATATCGCCTACTGGCAAAACTACTATCTTGTTCTCTTCCATTCTTCTTTCAATTGTCAACGCCATGGATTACCTCCTATTCTTCATCAAACTCGATTTTTGTCAAAGATACTACGCTGTCGCCTTCATTCATTTTCATTACCCTTACTCCCTGAGTTGCTCTACCCATTGTAGAAACTTCAGAAGCGCTCATTCTGATAATGACTCCATCCTTGCTTATAAGCATTATATCATCTTCCTTGTCAAGCATCTGAGAACCTACTATGTCACCTGTTTTTTTGGTGATTTTATAGGTCTTAACACCCTTTCCAGCTCTTGCCTGACATCTATACAGACCAGTTTTTGTCATTTTTCCATATCCATATTCTGTAATTATAAACATTTCCTTTTCTTCTTTAAGTATATCCATTGATACTATTTCATCGCTTCTTTCATGAGAAATGGACCTTACTCCAGAAGCAGTACGTCCCATAGACCTTACTTCATCTTCCTTGAATCTAATGGCTTTTCCTTTTTTGGTTACAATAAATATATCTTCTCCTCCGAGAATCTTATCTACTCCATTAAGTTCATCTTCATCTGAAATCTTAATGGCAATGATTCCGGATTTTCTGATATTGTTAAATTCATCAATCCTTGTCTTCTTGATCTTACCAAGCTTAGTTGAGAAAATCAGCTCTTCGTTAATATATTCCTTGTCCTTCATAGGAATAATATTTGTAACTTTTTCACCTGATTCAACAGGTATTATGTTTATTATAGCAGTTCCCTTGGCCTGTCGTCTAGCTTCAGGTATCTCATAAGCCTTAATTTTATAGATTTTCCCTCTATTTGTGAAGAATAAAAGATGATCGTGGGTAGATGTTATCAGTATATCCTTAACATAGTCTCCCTCTCTGGTTGAGAGTCCCATGATGCCCTTTCCACCTCTTTTTTGTGCTCTATATGTATCTTCAGGCATTCTCTTAACATAACCATACTTTGTTACAGTTATGGCTACTTCCTGTTCTTCTATGAGGTCTTCTAAGTTTATTTCACCTTCATCTGCATTGATGGTTGTTCTTCTTTCATCGCTGAATTTATCCCTGATTTCAATCAATTCAGTTTTTATAATATTCATCAATAAAATTTTATTTGCAAGAATTTCCTGGTATTTATCTATTAATTTTTTAAGTTCTGCATATTCTTCGTCAAGTTTTTCTCTTTCAAGTCCCTGAAGTCTTCTAAGTCTCATATCT
>JAUVAG010000344.1 GCA_030591825.1 Dethiosulfatibacter sp. | reverse complement strand
TTATTAAGGCGTGAAGGAAAGTTTCCTTACATACATAACACCAATGCTTCAAGGGGTTATGCATATTCTAACTTTCCTGAACTTGCCAAGAAAGTAGCTATGCTAAGTTAAATGTGTAAACATTTATTAAGGCGTGAAGGAAAGTTTCCTTACATACATAACACCAATGCTTCAAGGGGTTATGCATATTCTAACTTTCCTGAACTTGCCAAGAAAGTAGCTACGCTGTGTTAAATAGGTCACAGCGACATAGTCGCGTTAGATGTGAAATAGATAGTGACCATAACATTTATTAAGGTGCGAATGAAAGTTTCCTTACATGGATAACATCAACGCTTCAAGGGGTTATGCATATTAAAACGAGACAGAGATTTTTCCTCCGCTGTCTCGTTTTTGCATTTTTTTGTTTACTTCCATTAGTTGATTTTATTGCTCTCCAGCTTTGTCCAGAGCATTTATTGTCCTTTTCCTGAAATTGTCAGCCTGTGATATGAGCATTCCTGCAAGCATCAACAAACATCCCATATACCCTCTAAGAGGTAATGTTTCACCCAACAACAATATCCCCCCAATGGCTGCGAAAACCGCCTCCATGCTTAAGGCTATTGCTGCATGGGATGCCTTGGCACTTTTCTGTGCAACCGCCTGAAGAGTATATGCTATGCCTGCAGATATGAGTCCACCGTAGAGAATAGGTATTGCCGCTGCAGATATACCTTCCATATTGACATCCTCAAACATGAAAGCGGCAACAAGACTCAAGATGGCGCATACTGCAAACTGTGCCGCCGAAAGCTTTACCGCATCAACCTTTGACACAAAGCTTCCTATTACAATTATGTGAAGACCCCAGAAAACGGCTCCTACAAGTTCAAGAAAATCACCGAATTCTATGGTGAAATTCTCATTTATGCTAAGAAAATACAGTCCAACGGCAGCAACAATGGCACCTACCCAGATATTGAGTCCTGCCTTATGCTTAAGAACTATGCCTATGATAGGTACTATTACTATATAAAGACTTGTAATGAAACCAGCCTTTCCTGCAGTGGTGTATAAAAGACCAACCTGCTGGAGGGATGCTGCCAAAAACAGTATACTTCCTGCTATAGCACCGTATTTCATTACATCCCTTCTCTCATTCTTCCTACGGTTCTCTTCCTTTCCTTTTTCCCTTCTATTCATGAAAAATATGATGGGCAGCAATGACAAGCTTCCAAGGGCAAACCTTACTCCGCTGTAGGTAAAGGGTCCTATATGCTTCATTCCCACCCTCTGTGCAACAAAAGCAAATCCCCATATTGCAGCAGTGATTAGAAGAAGCACACTTGATCTTAATTCTTTTCCTTTCATGAATATCCTCCTGATATTATAATGATAATCCATTGTTTAAAACGCCGTTTCAAACTCACAGATATTATACACCAAAACAAGAAAATTTCATAGGAGAAATTGATACCACTTTATGACATCCCTGATACCTTTTTCAAAATCCACATCGGCCTTCCAACCTAGCTCTTCTTCAATCCTTGTAGAATCTATGGCATACCTCAAGTCATGACCTGGCCTGTCCTTAACATATTCTATTAAATCATGGCTTTTTCCAAGCTCCCTTAATATTGTTTCAACAACCTCAATATTTGACTTCTCACAACTACCTCCAACATTATAAATTCTTCCCGACTTCCCTTTGTGAATGATGAAGTCTATGGCAACACAGTGGTCCAATACGTGAATCCAGTCCCTTATGTTCCTACCTTCACCGTATACCGGAAGCCTCTTTCCTTCCAAAGCATTGGTAATCATAAGAGGTATAAGCTTCTCTTTGTTCTGGTATGGACCGTAGTTATTTGAACACCTGGATATGGTAACATCAAGGCCAAAAGTCCTATGGTAGGAAGAAACAAGAAGGTCTGCAGAAGCCTTCGATGCCGAATAGGGCGATGACGGATTCAAGTGAGACTCTTCAGTAAAAAGAAGGTCCTTTCTGTCAATTGGAAGATCTCCATATACCTCGTCTGTTGACACCTGGTGAAACCTTTTTATCCCATATTTTCTACATGCATCCATGAGAACCTGGGTACCCATTATGTTTGTCCTTATGAAAATTCCAGGATCCCCAATGGACCTGTCAACATGGGATTCAGCTGCAAAGTTTACAACAATGTCAAAGCCACCCACCTTGAACAGTTGGTCAACTGTATTCGAATCGGAAATATCACCCTTTATGAATTTGAACCTGTCATTGTCCGCCACCCTGTCAAGGTTTGCCATTTCTCCTGCATAGGTCAAAAGGTCAAAACAAGTAATATCATAATCCCTGTATTTATTTATCATATAATCTATAAAATTGCATCCTATAAAGCCAGCTCCACCGGTTACAAGTATTTTCATAAATCCTCCAGTCTATTTACATTCAAATATTTATACTCTATACTATATACTAGCCTATCAAAAAAGCAGCTTTGCTGCGTTAACCGGGTCACGCTTCATGTGACCATAGCGGTTATTAAGAGGTCGCAGAAAGTTTCCTTAACGGCGTAATACCAACGCTTCAAGGGATTACGCTTTTTTAACTTTCTTAGACTACAAAAAAGCAGCTTTGCTG
>JAUVAG010000117.1 GCA_030591825.1 Dethiosulfatibacter sp. | reverse complement strand
ATAAATATCCTTGTATTCAATCTTCTTAAAACATTTCAAAAACTCGTCAAAAAACATTTCATGACAATAAGCAGGAACACAGATAAAGACCATTTCAACATCCTTCAATGCAAGATCCAAATCATTGGTAACCATATTTAAACTGCAGCTAAAATCAAATATTCCTTGTATATTCATTTCATACCCGTATTCTATTTTATCTTTTTGAAAGCTTCTCTTGTATAGACTTACACTGTGTCCCAGATGTGTAAAATATGCTGACAGGGAAAAACCTGAATTCCCTCCTCCAAGAACGGCTATTTTCATTTTATCCATAATAAACCTCGATAATTTAATCTTTCTCATTATATCAAAAGACCTGGATAATTACATGTTTTTTATATGAAATATGAATGATTTTAATACAAAATCATTATTTTTTTTTATATCTTAGGATACTTGACTATGCAACATTCATATTCTATAATTTATGTAGGTTGACACATCAACCTGTTTTATACACTAAGGAGGAAGTTATGAAAGTATTAATGACCGGAAACGAAGCAGTTGCACGTGGCGCATATGAAGCAGGCGTAACATTGGCATCTGCATATCCAAGTACACCGAGCACTGAAATAATGGAAAACTTTTCAAAATACGAAGGAGTATATGCAGAGTGGGCACCGAACGAAAAAGTTGCAGCTGAAGTTGCAATGGGAGCAGCTGTAAGAGGTGTAAGATCCTTTGCATCTATGAAGCACGTAGGACTAAATGTTGCGGCAGATCCCTTCATGTCATTTGCATATCACGGTTCAAACGGCGGCTTTGTAATAATTACCGCCGACGAGCCAAACATGTTCTCTTCCCAAAATGAACAAGACAACAGACTCTACTCCATTCATGCCAAGGTAGTATGTTTGGAACCTTCTGACTCCCAGGAATGCATAGATTTCATGAAGATTGCATTTGAAATAAGTGAACAATTCAATACTACAGTTCTTTTCAGACTGACTACAAGGGTATGTCACTCAAAAACTCCTGTGGAACTAAAGGAAAGAATTGTACCTAAAACTGAAACCTTTGTAAAAAATTCAAAGAAATATGTAATGGTGCCTGCTCATTCAAGAACAAGACATCCAGAAATAGAAGAAAATCTTCTTAAACTTAGTGAGTATGGAAATACTTCACCATTGAACAGTGAAGAAATCCACGACACCAAAATTGGTATAATATGCAACGGAGTATCCTACCTCTATGCTAAAGAAGTAATGGGCGACAATGCTTCCTATTTGAAAATAGGAATGTCAAATCCTCTTCCTGTAAAAAAAATCACGGAATTTGCAGGAAAAGTAGACAAGCTTTATATAATAGAAGAAAACGAGCCCTTCATGGAAACACAAATAAGATCATGGGGCATAAAATGTACAGGAAAGGATCTCTTTCCAATATGTGGAGAATTCAGCCCTGAACTCCTAAGGGAAAAGCTACTGGACGTGAAGCCAACAATAGCCTTCACACCTGAAAATGAACCACCCATGAGACCTCCAGTACTTTGTGCAGGATGTCCTCACAGAGGGCTATATTTCGAACTTGGCAAATACAAGAACAAGGCATTCTTCTCGGGAGATATTGGATGCTACACCCTAGGTTATCTTCCTCCTTTCGAGGCTATGGACCTTTCAATAGACATGGGTGCATCAATCACTGCGGCCCAGGGGTATCAACGAGGAAATGAAATGTCCGACGACGACAATGCAAACCTTAAACCTTTTGCTTTGATTGGAGATTCAACATTCTTCCATTCGGGAGTAACTGGTCTTCTCAACATGATCTACAACAATACTCCTATAACTGTTATCATCATGGACAACAGCATTACAGCCATGACGGGACACCAGGACAATCCAGGAACTGGTGTAAGTGTAATGGGCAGTATGTCACAGAAGGTCGACATAGAAACCATGTGTCTGGCTTGCGGAGTAAATAAAAATAATATTCTTGTTGTTGACCCTTATGACCTCAATGCCACAAAGGATGCTGTAAAGAAAGGTTATGAAGCAACTGAACCTTTTGTAATAATTACAAGAAGAGAATGCGCTCTTCTAAAACCTATACAAAAAGAAAGAGCAGATATGAAATGCAAGGTGGACTACGATAAGTGCCGGTTCTGTAAAATATGTATAAAAACTGGATGTCCTGCACTTCAGATAGACCATGAAAACGAGAAGATATACATAGATACAGTTCAGTGCAACGGTTGTACAATATGCTTACAGGTATGTCCATTTGACGCAATTGAAAAGGTAGGTGAATAATATGTCAGAAACTAAGAATATTTTACTGGTTGGAGTAGGCGGCCAGGGTACAATACTGACTTCGAAAATAATATCAAATGGCTTCATCAATGCAGGTTATGAAGTTAAAATGGCTGAAATTCATGGAATGTCACAAAGAGGCGGCAGCGTCACTACACAGATAAGATACGGAGAAAAAGTATATTCTCCCGTAATAGAAAAAGGTACTGCAGACCTTATTGTTGCCTTTGAAAAATCTGAAGCTTTAAGATGGCTGGAATATCTAAGAGAAGACGGAATTCTCATAGTCAACGACTATACCATAGAACCCTTCACTGTTTCTCTTGGAATCAGCGAATATCCTGAAGATGTAATAGACGAGTACAAGAAAAAAATCAAGAATCTTCATATTTTCAATGCCTTTGATGTGGCTGAAAAGATTGGAAACTCAAAGGCAATGAACATAGTTCTTCTAGGTTCCCTCGTAAAGGCACTATCTATTGATGATATTGACTGGAAAGAAATGATTGCACAGACAGTTCCTAAAAAGTTTGTTGAGCTTAATCAAGAAGCCTTCAAAGCGGGTTACAACGACTAGAACTTGGGAAAATTCTCAGAGCTCGATGCCCTGAGAATTTTTATATATTACAACTTATAATACCATCCTATCCATCTATTCACTGAAGTCAAGATCCATGTAAAACTTGTAAACCTCTGAATTTATAATATTTCTTGAATATTCTATTATCTTGTTTTCCTCTGAATAAGTTGTCTTTTCAAGGAGAAGAACAGGCTTTTCCTTATCAATATCCATGATTTTACTTTGTTCTTCTTCAAGGATAACAGGTTCTATATATACCTTTGCCTTCTTCTGCTTTAGAAAGCACTTGCTCTTCACAAGATCATGAATATGCCTCGTTCCCTCTTCCTGAAATTTCAAGGAAGGATAATACTTAAGGGGTAGATATACATACTCCATTGCATTGACCCTTTCACCCTCAAGCTTGTATCTAATAATTTCATAGAGTTCATCAGTCTCAGAAAGGTCCATCTTCTCCGAAAACTCACTGCCAACCTTGATGACTTTTACAGATTTGGTTTCGTGGACATCTTCATCCATTGAGCTGATGTTTTCAAAACCGTAGGCATTGTGATTCTTTACATCCTCTATCTTCTTTTCAGATACAAAGGTTCCCTTTCCTTGAATTCTGAAGACGTATCCATCATTGACAAGGTCCCTGATTGCAGTTGTTGCCGTTATCCTGCTTACATTGAACATCTCCCCAAGGCTTTTCTCAGAAGGAATTTTATCTCCGTGCTTGAAATTTCCATGTTTTATATTCTCAATTATATATTCTTTTATCTTCACATATTGCGGAATGTAAGCCATTTTTTCCTCCCTGTTGATTATGTAAATATTATACACTTTGAAGTTGATATGTCAAGTGTTCAATCCATTAATAATACTTTACGTAGATAGCTATAAGTGTTAAAATTAAAGGGATATAAAAACCGGAGGAATTTATGAGTAGACTTACTTTAAACGAATTACACAGAGAAATATTAAGCAATTTAACCGATACTAATTTTTTAAACAATATAGAACTGACTGAAGAGAAAATACATTCTTTAGTACTCAACAAACATTTCGTTAACAAATTATCTACTCTTGTGAATAAAAATGAATTTACCTGTAGTAATGTTCTTAACCTTTGTATTGACATACTTAACAATCTAGCCAATGAGCAGAAAGAAGACTGGCTTGTCTATACATACCAATATGTTCTAAACAAGTCATATCCCCATGCAGTTACAATTGACATGGTAAAGAAATATGAAAAATCAGTAATGATATTTCTTGAAATATTGAAGTCGATTTTCGACTCCCAGAAAAAAAATCAGGAATTCAACAAATACCTTGATTTTGAATTCCTTTCCCAGGAAGAAATTGACAATTTAAGAGATCCCAAAGATTACTTAAAATTTAGAAGAGTCTTCAATGAAAACTATATATACATTCTAATGAGACTTGGTTATGAAGTGACCGGATACAATACCATTTCCCATATTGCAGGTGTTCACCATGTTGCTATACATGTAGCAAGACAGCTCAATGAGGCTGGTGTACCAATATATTTGGGAAGGGTATCAGGAGCCGCTGCCGGACACGACATTGGAAAATATGGCTGTGTCGGAGAAGATCAGAAACGAGTTGCATACTATCACTACTACTATACGGAAGTATGGTTCAAGAAATTCAAGATTCCACAAATCGGTCATGTTGCTCTCAATCACTCAACCTGGGATCTTGAGCTTGAAAATCTTCCACTGGAATCACTTGTTCTAATATATGCCGATTTCAGAGTGAAAAATAAAACAACACAGAATGGACATGAGATGAACATCTACTCCCTTTCCGATTCATTCCAGGTAATTCTTGACAAGCTGGACAATGTGGATGAAACAAAAGAGAGACGATACAGAAGGGTATACGAAAAACTCAAGGATTTCGAGGATTTCATGATAAGCAAGGGTGTCGATACATCCCTTGTTAACAGAGAACTCAAATATGTGGAAGAAAAGGACAATGCCCTTCTTTTTGAAGATGAAATAACTCAAAACTTCAAATACATGGCTATAAGCCACAATATAGACCTCATGTACAAGCTAAGTTCTAACGAATCACTAAACCTTCTTCTGGAATCCGCAAGAAGCGAGAAGAGTTGGAAGAACATAAGATCATATCTTAACGTATTCAACGAGTATACAACCTACCTTACACACAAGCAAAAACTTTTGACACTCAACTTCATGTATGAGCTTCTTATGCACCGTGAAGGAGACATCAGAAGACAAGCCTCAGAAATTCTTGGAGAAACAATAGCAAATTTTGACGACAAATACAGAAAAGAAGTTCCCACGGACAAACAGCTGGACAAACCTGAAATTGACAGTCTCGTTTTATGGGACAAATATCTTGACATGGTCATAAACCCTGATCATAAAATAATTGCTCAGCATAAAATCTGGATAGGATATTCATTGAAAACAATTATGAGTTCCTTCT
>JAUVAG010000255.1 GCA_030591825.1 Dethiosulfatibacter sp. | reverse complement strand
TGTGAGGCTTAAGAAAATCATTGCTTACCTTGAAATATTTTTCCCCAACTCTTGATACGATTTTCTGTGCTGTGGTAAAGTCTGTGTTTGGCATTAGGATCAAAAACTCGTCTCCACCCCATCTAATGATCATGTCTTCGTCCCTGAAATTACTGGACAGATAGTCGTACGCATCCTTAATAAGTTTGTCGCCTTTTTGATGTCCGAAGGCGTCATTGATTAGCTTCAAATTATTCATGTCAGCCATGATAATACTTAAAGGGAGCCGGTTCTGAAGAGTACTACCAGTTATAAGATTGTCGAAATATGTTCTGTTGAATGCGTTTGTAAGGCTGTCATGAAAAGTTAGGCATTCAATCTTCTTGTAGGTATTTGTGAGGACAATGTTTTGCATTTTTAGTTCATCGTTGATGGCTGTAAGCTCTTCCGTCAGATTGCTGATAATCCTTGATGAATTCAAAAACCTGTAAATGTCGTCAAGGAGCTTGTCTCTGTCAAAGGGCTTCACCAGGAAATCCAGTACATCAAGCTTATAACCTTGTTTCTTATTATCAAAATTAAGGGGATTGTCTGAAATGGCAATAACAGGTATGGTGCTTGTCTTGAAAATTTTCCTCATTGAATCTATGAAGTCATAACCTTTGAAGTCAGGAAGATCCATATTGGCCATTATTATGTTGAGATTCTTTTGGCCAATGAGATTAAGAGCCTCTTTACCGTTTGAACATGTATATATATTGCAAGTATTTATTTTATTAAGTGTATCGGATATAATCTTTATATCCTCTTTATTGTTCTCCACAAGGAGAATATTGAATGTATCCATATATAACACCTCTAAATTATTTATTTGTTAATGTACTGAAAAACATCGTATGTTTCAAATAGTAAAGATGACTTTTTTCGGGCTTTTGAATTATTCAATATCCATGTCACAGAACACAACTCCCGAACATCCGGGACCTACATGAGTTCCTACCACGGAACCGATCTGTGCTTCAAGGATTTCTCCTACTTCGAAGTTTTCCACCAGAGTCGCTTTAATCTTGTCACTGAAAGCCTGGTCGTTTGAGTTTACTATGAAGACTGTCTTTTTTGAAAGATCGAACTGTTCACTGTAGAGCCAGTCCATAACATACTTGATGCCCTTGGCTCTTCCTCTTACCTTAGTGACCGATTCAACAACTCCTTGGACCCTTATTATAGGTTTAACATTTAGAAGTCCTCCAATGGCGCCTTGAGCCTTTGAAAGCCTGCCACCTTTTACAAGGTATTCAAGTGTATCTATTATAAACATGGTCTTCATGTTTTCTACCATCTTCTCAAGGATTTCCATTATTTCAGAAGCGCTTTTGCCCTTTTCTGCCATTCTTACAGCTTCTATGGACATGAGACTTGTCATGGCTGTAACACCCTTTGAATCAAGGATATGAATCTTGTCGGACTTAATCATGTCCCTGGCTATTTCGGCTGAACCATAAGTTCCGCTAAGCCCAGTGGAAATGAATATTCCAATTATTTCGTCTCCTGCATCGAGAATCTCATTGAAAATATTGACAAATTCTCCAGGATTGACCTGTGAAGTTGTTGGAAGCTGTTCTGATTCACCTAGTTTTTTGTAGAAATCCTCGTTTGTAAGTTCCACTCCGTCAAGAAAGGATTCTTCACCGAAATTGACACTTAATGGTGCTATCGTTATATTGTATTTACTGGCAAGTACCTTTGGTAAATCACTGGTACTGTCTGTCACTATTCTAATTGCCATTAATAATCCTCCATAAGAAATATATTCAATTATACTATAAGGCCATAAAGATGACCATTATATTTTGTATTTCTCTTTGAAATAGCTGTTCACATTGAATAGAGCCTTGATCAACACCCTTTCCTGCTCGGGTTCAAGATCCGACAATGTGTGTTCAATCAGGTCGTTGTGGAATTCTTCGTGAATTTTATATGCCTTTTCGCCACTTTCAGTAAGAGTTATTACCACTTTTCTTCTATCATCCTCTGAACGGCCTCTTTTCACATATCCCTTTTTAACAAGGTTGTCTATTCCAGTTGTAAGTGTTCCTGAAGTTATCTTAAGTGCCTTTGCGGTTTCGGACATGGTTCTTTCCCTGTGACTGCCTATGTTTTCTATTGTGTGGTATTCAGTAATGGTTAGATCACTGAAATCTCCTGTGCACAGGGACTTTTCTTCGATTTTTAATACGTCGTTGAATAATCTTACAAGTATTTTATTTAATGAATCATGTTTTTTGTTCATATATCTCACCTTAGAATGCTTTGATAGTCAAAGTATATACATGCTAATAATATTTGTCAATAATCTTAGGGAAATTATAATATTATATTTATAAAATTTAGATCAAAATGTAATCTAATGAAATTCTAATATTTTATTAACACTTTACTTAGACATCTGTGATAGATTATAGTTAATAGAAAAGTTTTTTAATTATTGGGAGGTATCGTCATGGGTACATTATTTACAATACTATTGATGTTCATGTTCTTCGGAATTGCTATAAAGTTAAGTTTCTTCTTTTTCAAGGTGATGTTCGTATTTATAGGATTCCTGCTTCTACTGGTTGCACTACCTATTGTGGCACTGCCAGTATTCGTAGTTTTCGGAATATTCGCACTGGCTATAGTCGGTCTTGTCACCTTAATAGGGAAGCTCATCTTTCGAGAACAATAAAAATCTAAATCAAAAGATTATCATTTAAATCCACAGTAAATTTATTGGAATTTTAACTGTGGATTTTTTGTATGTAGATTTAATCTATTAAGTTTCTGCCCATTTCGTAGCTATAGTATTTGACTTTTATACAGTTATATATATTTGTGATGAATTATCTTCGAGATGAAGTTTGCTGGAGCCGTAAGGTTTTTTCTTCATTAATACCATACTTACCAGGAGTGTGGCAAATTCTGCAAATATTACAGATGCCCATATTCCTGATATATAGAACAAAAGTATTGCTAAAAGATGAAAACTTTGACAGTGTTGATGTATTAGTTAATAAAGCGGAGGAAGAGAATATCCGTCTTGTGGGAGACAAGATAATTATTGAAGATTTAAATACCTTATTGTTTTCCCGTGAAGAAAGATAGGTGACTGTCCAAATGAGAATAGACGAGTAATCTATTAGTAAAAAGAAGGAGCTGTTCACAACTAGATTGGTTTTCTAGTTATGAACAGCTCATTATGTTACTTCATTTCATTGAATGTGTCTATATCAAAGGTCCTGATATTATCGTCAAGGATATAGAACAGACGATTACCTATATATAGTAGTCTTTTGACATCTGAACCGTAAATACCGTCATTGGATATTTTTTCTAGAACTACAAGTTTCCCATCTTCATTGGCTTCGATGACTACTGCTCCGTTGAAATATGAATGCTGGTATTTGTCGGCATAGGTGCTGAGAGTTGCATCAAAAGCCAGCATATCTTTTCCCGGAT
>JAUVAG010000014.1 GCA_030591825.1 Dethiosulfatibacter sp. | reverse complement strand
GGAATGAATTACAAAACTGATTTAAATTGGATTCTAAAATCACTTGCTTTGTACTAAAATATTTACAAAAATATATTAACAGCATAATTATATCAAAAAAACGTTAGAATATCAACACATGTAAGTTTAAGCGTAAAAACTGGCACAATAATTGCTTATTGTAAGTTGAAAAGGTTTTCAGGAGGAGATTACATGAACATTGCGTTAAAAGCTAAAAAAATAAAAAGCATATATTATTTTGTTCTTGCCATAACAATAGCTCAGCAGTTGTATATGCCTGCTGACTACAAGTATTTTCATCTACCCCTTGTGTTTCTGACACTTATAACTGTTGACATGTACAATTTTGATTACAGAGATTTTGTCAATGAGTACAGAATTTTATTCTTCCTTGGTTGCAGCACCCTTACTGCAGCTGCAGACGGATTTTCAGAATTAGACTTCAGGATTTTGTACTATATCTTAATGGCGCTAGCTATGTATTTTGTCGGTAATCTTATGTACAGCACAGTTAAGGTCTTTTCCATGGGCAGGGAAGGTGAAAAACGCATTAATGACAGAAATATTAAGTTGTTCAAAAGCGGTGGAATGTTCATGAAAGTTTATGGAATGCTGGTTATTGTCATAATGGTTCTCGCTTTTGCTTACATGATGTTTGATCTTTTAGGATTCAGTATATAATGCTTAGGCATTCATATAAAAACTCAGAGAAATCTGAAAATTATTAGGAGGATTTATTTATGTTAGGAGTTATTTCAATTATTCTTACTTTGGTAATGCTTATGTACTTTGCATACAGAGGAGTTACAGTTCTTGTACTTGCACCATTGCTGGCGATGCTGGCAACTGTATTATCGGGAGAGTTCCCTGCTCTCTTTGCATGGACGGGAATGTTCATGCCGGCTGCAGCGGGTTATTTACAAAAGTATTTCCCTGTATTTCTTACAGGAGCTATATTTGGTAAATTAATGGGAGTATCTGGAGCTGCCCAAACAATTGCACATTTTATCTCAAATAAGATTGGTAAAGAAAAGGCTGTATATGCAATAGTAATAGCTACTTCATTGTTGACTTATGGAGGCGTTTCCTTATTTGTTGTTGTATTCGCAATGTATCCAATAGGAGCTACACTTCTTAGAGAAGCGAACATGCCTAAGAGATTTTTACCAGCATGTATAGCGCTTGGTGCATTTACATTTACAATGACTGCGCTACCTGGATCACCACAGTATATAAATACTATGCCTACTGTATATTTCGGAACAGATATCTATGCAGGTACGGTACTGGGTATAATTGGTGGACTTGTAATGTTCTTCATGGGTACTGGATGGATAAACTTTAGAGCTAAAAAAGCAATGGCTGCTGGAGAAGGCTACGGAGATCATCCTGATGAAGGATTTGAAACTGCAATGACTGATGTTTCAGAAGATGCGGTTAAGGCTAAGTTACCTGGAGCTGGAATATCATTTGCACCAATTATAGTGGTATTTGTAATTAATTTTATTCTTACAAATATATATTTCAAAACCGATGCTGTTGTAGAAAAATATGCAGAGTACGGTGGAGTAAACGGAACATGGTCGGTTGTAATAGCTTTAACGATTGCTATAATTCTTTGCCTATTCACTTTCAGAGAATATATTGCACAGAAAAATAAAGTTGTCTTTGATGGAGCTGTTGGATCCTTATTACCTGTATTCAATACTGCATCTGAAGTTGGATACGGTGGAGTTATCAAGTCCTTAGCTGCATTTACAACACTTAAAGTTGGTTTGATTGGTATAGCAATGCCTGCAATATTGAAGGTTGCTATTTCATCTACAGTACTTGCAGGTGTTGCGGGTTCTGCATCAGGTGGACTTGGAATTGCACTCGAAGTTCTAGGAGACGAATTTATGAGTATGGGAATCAACCCTGAAGCTATTCATAGAATAATGGTTATGGCTGCTGGTGGACTTGATTCACTTCCACACAATGGTGCGGTAATCACATTGCTTTCAGTTTGTCACCTTAATCACAAGGAATCATATATGGACCTTGGATTCTGTACAGTATTAACTCCTCTTGTAGCAACACTTGTTTGTATAGTGTTCTATCTTGTAACAGGAATAGTATAAGATAAGAAAAATTAAAGCTGTTGTGAAAGTGGCGGCTTTTCTTATGTTTGGAAAATTAAAATGAAAGGAGTTTTATAAATGAGTAAAATTATGACTGCAGCACAAGCTGTAGATCTTATTGGAAATGGATCAAATGTTTGTATGGGTGGATTTGTTGGAAATATGCATGCTGAGGAAATATCTATTGAAATAGAGAAAAAGTTTCTTGCAGAAGGAAAGCCAAATGACCTGACATTGATTTATGCAGCAGGACAGGGAGATGGAAGAGACAAGGGTCTTAACCATCTTGGACATGAAGGTTTGATTTCAAGAGTTATAGGAGGCCACTGGGGACTTGCTCCAAAGCTTGGTAAACTTGCTCTTGAAAACAAGATTCAGGCATATAATCTACCTCAAGGTGTTATTTCCCACATGTTCAGGGATATAGCGGCTGGAAAACCAGGAACATTAACACATGTTGGACTAAAAACATTTGTAGACCCAAGATTAGATGGTGGAAAAATCAATGATGTTACAAAGAAAGATATTGTACAGGTTATTGAAATTGACGACAAGGAGTATTTGTTCTACAAGGCTCAACCAATAGAGTGTGCAATAGTAAGGGCAACATATGCAGATCAAAAAGGAAATGCAACCTTTGAAAAGGAATGCAACTCTCTTGAAGTATTGTCAATGTGTCAGGCAGCTAAGAATTCGGGTGGAAAGGTTATACTTCAGGTTGAAGAAGTTGTTGAAAGTGGATCCTTGGATGCAAGACTTGTGAAGATTCCTGGAATCTATGTTGATGCAATAGTTGTTGCAAAACCTGAAAACCACATGCAGACATTTGGAGAGCAGTATAATCCAAGCTATAGTGGAGAAGTAAGAGTACCTGTTGAATCAATTAAACCACTTGAGTTGAATGAACGCAAGATAATAGCAAGAAGAGCTGCAATGGAATTGGTGCCAAAGGCAGTAACGAACCTAGGAATAGGAATGCCTGAAGGCGTATCAATGGTTGCTGCAGAAGAAGGGATTGGAAAAGAAATGATACTTACTATAGAAGCAGGACCTGTTGGTGGAGTGCCGGCTGGTGGAATGAGCTTTGGAGCTGCAATAAATCCTGACTGCATACTTGATCAGCCATATCAGTTCGACTTCTATGATGGTGGTGGTCTTGATGTTACATTTCTGGGACTTGCGCAGACGGATGCCAAGGGTAATGTAAATGTAAGTAAGTTTGGACCGAAGATACCTGGATGTGGTGGATTCATAAATATTTCTCAAAATGCTAAGAAAGCAGTATATATGGGTACATTTACAGCAGGTGGACTGAAGGTGTCCGTTGATGATGGAAAACTTTCAATAGACAAGGAGGGAAGAGCCAAGAAATTCATAAATACAGTTGAACAGATTACCTTCAGTGGAGAGTATGCAGCAGAAACAGAACAGCCAGTACTATATATTACAGAAAGAGCTGTATTTGAACTTGGAAAAGAAGGTTTAGTTTTAACAGAAATTGCACCTGGTGTTGATCTTGAAAAAGATATATTTGCAAATATGGATTTCAAACCAATAATTTCAGAGAATTTGAAACTTATGGATGAAAGAATTTTTAGAGATGAAAAGATGGGATTGACAATTGAGTAAAAAGGATTTAGAGCTGTAAGAAGTTGTGAATTTAGAATAATGTATTTAACTAAAAAAAGAGATTCTATTTGAATCTCTTTTTTTAGTGAGAGAAGATTGATTAAATTATGAATTGGATATATAATGGTGATTATTGTATGGTTTACCATACATATTTATAGAACTACTTGTAACGTTTCTGTTTTGATTTATTGAAATAAAAGATAAGGAAGAGGTTTAAAATGCTTGTAAAAAATATTATGTTGAACAATCCTGTTAGATTATATGAGGATGATTATGTATCGGAAGCAGTTAAGAAAGTTCAAAAACTAAACCTTATATATTATCCTGTACTCAATGATATGGAGTATCCCGTTGGCACTTTTAACAGAAATTCTGGAGATTTGAATAGTGAAAATATTGAAGATGTAAGAGTAAGAGACATAATGAAACCAATTGGTGACAATGAAATCGTAAAGGAATTCGAAGAAATTAATATGATTTTCAATAAGCCCAGCGATATGTTTTTTGTTGTTGACGACAAGGGGAAATTTATAAGCATATTGGAAAAAAGACATGTAATGAAGAGATATTTTGAAAAGCTTGCATATACCTATGCCAATTTCAAAGGGATTCTTGATAGTGTTGATACTGCCATTTTGTCAATAAACAGGCAGGGACAAATCGTGTTTATAAACAGCTATGCAATGGAGCTGCTTTGTATTGTGGGAAGTAGTGCAGAGGATGTTGAAATAAATAATTTGCTTCATGATATGAACTTTACCAAAGATATTTTTGATTCAGAAGGTGAATTTAGTAAAAGTGTTGATTTCAATGGAAAAACCCTGGTTTTCAGCAGTAATATCATAGAACATAACAATAGAATTACAGGCGCGATTTGTTCGTTAAGAGACATTACGACATATAATAAAATAAATGATGAGCTTGCTGTAGAAAAAACTGAAAAGGAAGCTCTTAAATCTATTTTAGAGACAGCGTATGAAGGACTCATTGTAATTGATTCCAATGGATATATCACAATGATATCGGATGCATACAAAAGTTTTCTTGGAGTTGAAAATGAAAAGGTCGTTGGAAGACATGTAACTGAAATAGTTGAAAATACAAGGCTTCACAAGGTTGCTGAGACAGGAATTCCAGAAGTGGCGGATCTTCAGAAGATAAAGGATAATTATATAGTTGCATCAAGGATTCCTGTCTTTAAAAACGGCAAGGTAACAAGTGTTGTAGGTAGGATTATGTTCAAGAATATCGATGAATTTGATAAGCTTTACAGGAAGATAGGAAAAATTGAACAGCAGCTTGAAAATTACAAGGATGAAATATCAAAGATCAACAAGGCTAAATATAATTTCAGTGACATTGTTGGGAAAAGCAACGAAATGAAGCAGGTGATAAATCTTGCGAAGAAAGCTGCTTACACAAATTCCAATGTACTTATACTGGGAGAAAGCGGAACAGGGAAAGAACTTTTTGCCCATTCCATACATAATTCAAGTGCTAGGAGAAACAAACCATTTATAAAGGTGAACTGTGCCGCAATTCCTGATGAATTGATTGAATCAGAATTATTCGGCTACGAGCAGGGAGCTTTTACAGGTGCGAAAAAAGGGGGAAGGATAGGTAAGTTTGAAGTTGCAGATCAGGGTACAATTTTTCTTGATGAAATCGGAGACATGCCCATGCATATGCAGGCGAAGCTTCTTAGGGTTATTCAGGAAAGGGAAGTAGAGAGGATAGGGTCCAACAAGACCATAAAAATAGATGTTAGAATAATAGCTGCAACAAATAGAAATATAGAGCAGCTCATAGAAGAAAAGCAATTCAGACTTGACCTTTACTATAGAATTAATGTTGTGACCATTGAAATTCCTTCTTTGAAAGAACGGATTGATGATTTGGACCAATTGTGCAGGGAGTTTCTCAAGAAATACAGGGTAAGATATTTTAAAAAGGTCGACTCCATAAGTGAGTCTGCAATTGCAAAATTAAAGAAATATTCATGGCCGGGCAATGTAAGAGAGCTTGAAAACATTATTGAAAGAGCGATAAATATTTTGGATACGGACAGTATAATCAAAGCTAAGCACCTTCCAGTTGATGTTTCGGGAGTTTATGACATTGAGGATGTTAAACCTCTGAGAGATATAGTGCGTGAAACTGAGAAGAAGGCAATTATTCAATGCCTTGAAGTTGTGAATTTCAACAGGTCAAAAGCTGCTAGACTCCTTGGCGTGAGCAGGGCTGCATTTTATGAGAAGCTTGACAAGTACAAGATAACAATAGTCGATAAAACAATACATATTGATGAATAATTCCTATGCAAAATGAGGAATACAACAAAACTGTATGGCAAACAATACATAAATGTATATAGTGGATTTGTCATGTATAGTAAACAAGACAATAAATCGATAAAATAAAAGAAGTGTTAGGTTATAGGTACAGAAACCCTTTATTTTGAAATCGTAATATCATAAAATTTGTCTGGATTAGCTTGTGGTAAAGAATAGAAAGTATATATTCAACAAAAAACGTTAGAATATCAACGGAAATAAGTTTGTATGAAAAAATTGGCACAATAATTGCTATATATAATATAGAAATGATTGATAGGATATGAAAGAAATGGGATTAACCATATAAATAAAAAATAATGGAGGATTATTATGAAAATATGTATTTTAGGGGCTGGAACTATGGGTTCTGGCATAGCTCAAGTTTTTGCACAGAATGGACACGATGTTATTTTAAGAGATATTAAGGAAGAATATGTGGAAAAAGGATATTCTTTTATAGAAAAGAATTTAAGTAGATTGGTAAAAAAAGAAAAAATTTCTGAAGATGACAAGACTGGGATTTTAGGCAGAATCAAAACCACAGTAAGTTTAAATGAAGCTTCGGATTGTGATCTGATAGTTGAAGCTGCTGTGGAAAACATGAAGATTAAAAAAGAAATATTTTCTGAACTGGACAAAATATGCGATGAGAAAACAATTCTTGCAACCAATACATCATCTTTATCCATTACGGAGATAGCAATAGCTACAAAGAGACCAGATAAAGTGATAGGAATGCATTTCTTTAATCCGGCTCCAGTAATGAAGCTAGTAGAAATAATAAAGGGACTTTCAACTTCTGAAGAAACTTTCAATACAGTTAAGGGATTGACACAGTCTTTGAAAAAAGAAGGCGTAGCAGTTGAAGAAGCACCAGGATTTGTAGTAAACAGGATTCTAGTGCCTATGATAAATGAAGCTGTAGGTATTCTGGCGGATGGTATTGCAAGTGCTGATGATATTGATAATGCTATGAAGCTTGGAGCAAATCATCCAATAGGACCATTGGCCCTTGGAGATTTAATAGGACTTGATGTTTGTCTTTTCATTATGGAAGTACTAAACAATGAATATGGAGATCCAAAATACAGACCGCATCCATTATTGAGAAAAATGGTAAGAGGGAACAAACTTGGAAGAAAGACTGGCGAAGGATTTTTCGTATATCAATAGTAAAAATGTAGCAAAAATAAATTAATAGAAAGATTGATTCGTGAAAGGGGATTCTGCTGGAATCTCCTTTTGTTGTCTGGAAAACAATGCAATTTAATGGTCAAAATAAAAGAGTGTCTGGGTTAACATACATGCTTATTAGAAGATTGTCTTGGAAACCTGACAAAAAAACATATTAATATGTTAAAATATTCACGAAAAACCCTTAGTCTGTAGTGTGATTTTTTGATGATTAACTGCAGTTACTGATATCACTGGATTTTTATTGGAGAAAATAATAGAGAAAAACTTGGCATGGTTTATGCATATAGTTATTTGAGAAGAAAAATATCACAAGTCTTTATCGAGTAAAATGAAGGCTTTAGAGTATGAACCCAATGAAGACAGGATAGTGCATTTAACTATGTTCATACAAAATGACAGACAAAAGGCTTCTGTGTTTTTGGAAGCCTATGATCAGAAAAGGTTTGTTAAAATATTATCTAAAATTAATGGAGGTATGAAATGGATTTTAACATGAAGAAAGAGCATGAGTTGCTTAAACAGCTGTATAAAGAATTTACTGAGAATGAAGTAAAACCTTTGGCAGCCGAAATTGATGAAGAAGAAAGATTCCCTGCTGAGACGGTGGAGAAGATGAAGCAGTATGGTATGCTTGGCATTCCTTTCCCTAAGGAACTTGGAGGACAAGGCGGGGACAATCTTGCATATATAATGCTGGTTGAAGAGCTTTCCAAGGCATGTGGAACTACAGGGGTTATACTTTCAGCTCATAATTCACTTTGCTGTGCGCCTATATATGAATTTGGAACAAAGGAACAAAAAGAAAAGTATTTGATTCCATTGGCAAAAGGAGAAAAGCTTGGAGCCTTCGGACTTACTGAGCCAAATGCAGGTACTGATGCTTCGGGTCAACAGACAAAGGCTATACTTGATGGAGACAACTATATTCTTAATGGATCTAAGATTTTCATTACAAATGCATCTTGTGCAGAAGTTTTTATAGTCTTTGCAATGACTGACAAGTCAAAGGGAACAAGAGGAATAAGTGCATTCATAGTTGAGAAGGATTTTGAAGGATTTTCAATAGGAAAGAAAGAGCTTAAGATGGGAATCAGAGGATCTGCAACTTGCGAGCTAATATTTGAAAATGTAAAAGTACCTAAGGAAAACCTATTGGGAAAAGTAGGAAAAGGCTTTGGAATAGCCATGAAGACTCTAGATGGTGGAAGAATAGGTATTGCCGCTCAGGCTCTTGGTCTTGCTCAGGGAGCAATAGATGAAACAGTTAAATATGTAAAGGAAAGAAAGCAATTTGGAAGATCTCTTTCCAAGTTTCAGAATACCCAGTTTGAACTTGCTGATATGCAGACAAGAACTGATGCATCAAGAATGCTTGTATATAGAGCTGCATGTAACAAGGACAATGGAATTCCTTACAGCAGGGAAGCTGCAATGGCTAAACTTTACGCTGCAGAAACAGCAATGTGGGTAACAACCAAAGCTGTACAGCTTCATGGTGGATATGGATATACCAGGGAATACCCAGTTGAAAGAATGATGAGAGATGCGAAAATAACTGAAATATATGAAGGTACATCAGAAGTGCAGAAAATGGTAATTGCTGCAAGCATGCTATAGGAGGAAATGAAAATGAAAATAATTGTATGTATAAAACAAGTTCCCGATACAAATGAAGTGAAACTTAACCCGGAAACAGGAACTCTTATAAGAGATGGAGTACCAAGTATTATCAATCCTGACGACAAAAGTGGTCTTGAAGCTGCACTGGAACTTAAAGACAAGCATGGCGCACATATAACTGTGTTGACAATGGGACCTCCACAGGCTGAAGGAGCCCTTAGAGAAGCTTTGGCAATGGGAGCTGACGAGGCTGTTCTGCTTACAGACAGGGTATTTGCAGGAGCAGATACATGGGCTACATCTCTTACTCTTGCAAAGGCAATAGAGAAGATGGACTATGACCTTATAGTTGCGGGAAGACAGGCAATAGACGGAGATACAGCACAGGTTGGACCTGAAATGGCAGAGCATCTTAAGATTCCACATGTAAGCTATGTTAACGACATGAAAAAGGATGGAGACAGTTTGATTCTTAAAAGAATGTTTGAAGACGGATACCACAAAATCAGAATTCAGACACCTTGTCTGATTACAGCACTTGCTGAAATGAATCAGCCACGATACATGAGTGTTGGAATGGTATTCGATTCTTTCAAGGAAAAGGAAATCAAAAAGATGACTTTTGCAGATCTTGACGTTGAAGCTGAAGAGATAGGACTTAAGGGTTCTCCTACAAAGGTTAAGAAGTCATTTACAAAAGGTGTAAAATCTTCAGGTGTAAAATATGACAATCTTGACGAGAGAGAAGCGGCAAAGGTAATTGTTGAGAAACTGAAAGAGAAATTTATAATATAACAGGAGGAAATATCGTGAAAAGAGAAGAATGCAATGGAGTATTTGTTTATATAGAACAGAAAAACGGAGATATACAAAATGTATCGCTGGAACTTCTTGGAAAGGCACAGGAGCTTGCTGCTGAACTGAAGCAGGAAGTAACGGCAGTTGTTATAGGTAATGATGTAAAGGGTGTTGATAAATTAGCCCACTGCGGAGCTGACAATATAGTTTATACTGAAGGCAAGGACCTTGAACTTTATATGACTGAGCCATATACAAAGGTTTTGGCGGAAGTAATCAACGCGAAAAAACCGGAAATATTCCTTTTTGGAGCTACTGCAATTGGAAGGGACATAGCGCCAAGACTTGCAGGAAGAATACATACGGGACTTACAGCAGATTGTACATCACTTGAAATCAACGAGGAAAACAACGATCTTATGATGACAAGGCCTGCCTTTGGTGGAAACATCATGGCTACAATAATATGTCCGGATCATAGGCCTCAAATGGCAACTGTAAGATCGGGCGTAATGAAAAAAGCAAAGACAGACCTGGATAAGAATGTTGAAATAGAAAGATTTGCAGTTGAAATAAAGGCTGAAGACATGACTTATGAAATTCTTGAAGTTGTAAATGAAGTATCTGAAAAAATAGATATACAGGATGCAAATATTCTTGTGTCAGGTGGAAGAGGCGTTGGTAATACTGAAAACTTCGACAAGCTAGTAAGACTAGCGGATGAGCTTGGTGGAATTGTTTCTTCTTCAAGAGCT
>JAUVAG010000089.1 GCA_030591825.1 Dethiosulfatibacter sp. | reverse complement strand
TGTAAGATTAGTGATTTTCCTTTCCTCAAGCATTTTAATGAATCTAATAAGAATTTCTCCAGTAGCCCTTGCATCATCTGATGCCCTGTGGTGGTTTTCAAGTGATATTTTAAAAAACTCGCAAATCTTATTAAGCTTGTGGCTTCTTCTTTTCTTCAACAATATTCTGGATAGTTCAAGAGTATCAAGAATACTGAAGTTCCCTTTAAGAAACTTTCTAATAAAGGAATAGTCAAAATTTGCATTATGTGCCACTAAAACCTTGCAGTTACCTATAAATTTCATGAACTCTTCAATACAATAACGAATATCTTCGCAGTCCCGTACATCTTCGTTTCTTATCCCAGTCAGCTCGGTAATCTTTTCAGGTATATCCATTCCTGGATTGACAAGTATATTGAATTCCTCTGTGATTTCGTTGTTTACAACCTTTACGGCACCTATTTCTATTATCATGTCCTTAATTGGAGAAAGACCTGTAGTTTCAATATCGAAGACTACCATTTCTTCTCTTATTCCCTGGTTAACAGGATTCTTCACTATGGTAATGTCATCATCAGACAAATAACCTTCTACACCATAAAGAATTTTCACTCCATACTTGTCAGCTGCATGCATTGCATCAGGGAAAGATTGGAGGACGCCGTGATCTGTAATTGCAACAGCTTTGTGTCCCCATTCCTTTGCTCTTTTAACTATGTTTCCAAACTCGCTTACGCCATCCATAGAGCTCATTTTACTGTGGACATGCAGCTCAACCCTCTTTTCCTCACAGGTATCCTGACAAACATGTTTTCCTTCGGAATCCATTTCACAAAGGCTTATATTGTTAGCGATGAGAACATATTCCTTTGAATATGTATCATAATTCATTCTACCCTTTACAATAATAGAACTTCCTTTCCCAAGCGTCTCCACTCGTTGAACAACATCAGCTTTTCTTATAAAGCTTTTTACAGTTATTGAATTTGTATAATCCGTCATATCAATCTGGCTTATATATAAATCCTTTTTTATAGTCTTCACTTCAATGGATAGTATTTCACCTTTAACACAGCAGTCAAATCCTTCAACATCCATAATATCGTCTATTTTTATATAACTGTCCTTAATCTTTTTCCCAATAATAATGTCTTCACTTGATCCATTATCCTTACCTTGTTTTGTAGGTTGTTTTGCTTTTTTAGACTGATGAACAGCATTTATTTCGCTACTTTTTTTTACTATTTCATCAAGCTCCCTATCTAGATCAAGACCAGGACCAGACCTTTCAATAAGATTGATATTGATTTTGTAGTTGCAACCATAGACCCGTTCGTGGTATCCTGCAATCTTGTCTGCAGTATTGCTTCTCATGATATTATCAAATAGTAATTTGCTGTTTACGTTGACAATAATAGATTCGCCTTCTACTTCAAAGTTTTCTTCCCTAAATTCTCTTGAAAAAGACTTGATGTATTTTCTGAAAAGAAAACAAAAGTTAGATTTCACAGTATTTTCAGAAATACCTTTTACTTTGTCGCCATATGCAATTTTGACAGTAATGTTTTCTGAAAACATTCTTCTATATTCCCTTTCATATTTGTACAATGAAGCAAGGTCGAATATCTCTTCAGTACCAAGAAGAATATTCATCCTGTTGGAATTATGATTAAGTTCAATATTAGAAATCAGATCATTTATTAATAAATTATCACTCATGTTTATATCACCATAAAAAAACTGCTTTACGCAGTTATATTTTTTCTATCTCTTCAAGGAGTGCATTGACAACATCTTTCTCTTTTAGAGTTCTAACTACTTCACCCTTCTTGAAAAGAACTGCTTTTCCATCTCCACCAGCAATACCAATATCCGCTTCTTTCGCTTCCCCTGGCCCATTTACTATGCAACCCATTATCGCAATGTTCAAGTCCTTTTTGCAGTCCACAAGGGCTTCCTCTACTTCATTTACGATTTTTTCGAGATTTATCCTTGTTCTTCCACAGGTTGGGCAAGATATTATATTTGGTCCGTAAGGCCTAATATTAAGGAATTGCAACATCTTCCTCCCTACTAAAACTTCCTTTTCAGGAGAATCAGTTAAAGATATCCTTATTGTATCACCTATTCCCTTCATTAGTAGGCTACCAATCCCCATTGCAGACTTTATGGTTCCGTTGACAAAAGAACCTGCCTCTGTAATACCTAAATGTAGAGGATATTCGTTTCTTTTCCTCATTAGACTATTGGCTTCATAAGTAAGGTTGACATCAGACGATTTAATTGATATCACTATATTATCGTATCCGCAGTCTTCTATTATACCTACCTGCTCCACCGCACTTTCAACAAGAGAATTAGCATTGATTCCATTATATTTTTCTACGTATTCCTTTTTTACAGATCCGGAATTAACACCAACGCTTATAGGAATGTTTTTTTCACTACAGACCTTAACTACTTCCCTTATATTTTCCTTGTTTCCAATATTTCCGGGATTCAGCCTTATTCCGTCAGCTCCGTTTTCAAGAGACTTTATTGCCAGCTTATGGTCAAAATGTATATCTGCAATGAGAGGAATATAAATTTCTTTCTTTATTTCCTTTATTGCATAAGCGCTTTCCATATCTGGCACTGCGCATCTTATGATGTCGCAACCCTTTCTTTCAAGGGATTTAATCTGTTTTACCGTTTCAATTACATTCCTTGTATCAGTATTTGTCATTGACTGTACTGTAACTATACTGTCACCGCCTACGGCAACATTTCCGTAATATATCTTCTTTTTCATTTCTACCCCTAGGTTAAAAGTTTTAATATATCCTTATACAAAACAAAGAACATTAGTGCCATAAGAAAAACAAATCCAATGAAATGTACATAACCTTCCTTATCAGGTGGAATTCTTTTCCCTGAAACACCTTCCCATATTATAAATACAAGCCTGCTTCCATCCAGTGCAGGAATAGGCAATAAATTCATAAATCCAAGGTTTATACTTATAAACGCCGCCAAATTAATTAATGGATATAAACCAATTTTAGCAGCCTCTCCAACCATGGAAATGATTCCTACAGGTCCTGCAATAGCTTCAGTGCCAACATTTCCTGTAAAAAGCATTAGTATAAATTGGAACATAAGCTTAATAAAAAAAACAGTTTTAAATAAAGAACCGTAGATTGCAGCAACTATGTTTTTCTCAACTTCTGTATAAAATCCAATAGTCAATTGGTTCATAGGTTCAACATCAATATTTATACTTTTTCCATTTCTGTCAACCAGGATATCAATTTCATCTCCATGCGAACCTTTTATTGCATCCTTTACTTCTTCCCATGTATCAGTATCAATGCTATTTATAGATTGAATTCGATCTCCCACCTTGATTCCTGCTTCTGCAGCGGGGTAACCCATATTGACCATGGACAACTCTGTAGTGTATTCGCCATTGATTTCAGTTGGAGAAATACCAACTACATATCTGTAACTATTTTCAATAATAAAATCATATTCTTTTCCGTCTCTTTCAACTACAATATTATAATCCGTTTCATTTTCTGAAATTTCTTCATATAAATCATCCCAAAATCTAACTCGATTTCCTTCGATGCTTATTATTTCATCACCCTCTCTAAGACCCGAGGCATACTCATTTGAATCCGCATCAATATACTCAACTGTAGTACCGGATATTCCATATGTTGATACAATGACAAAAAACAATACAAACGCAAGAATAAAATTCATCATTGGACCCATGAAAATAACAAAAAATCTTTCAAGTGCTGATTTCGAATTAAAACTGTCATGAGAGAAGGTTTCGTCATCTTCACCTTCCATTCTGATATATCCTCCGATTGGTAATGCTTTTATTAAATAATCAGTTTGCTTTCCCTTTTTCCTGTAGAGAACAGGTCCCATTCCAATAGAAAATTCATGAACCTTGATGCCGACTTTTCTGGCAGCCAGAAAATGCCCCAGTTCATGAATTAGTATTACAAGGGAAAATATTATAATTGAAGATATTGTTGTTATCATTATGTCCTCCTATAGCATATATAATGTCATATAATAAACAAGTGGTGCTACAAATAAAAAGCTGTCAAATCTATCCAGCATTCCTCCGTGACCAGGCAATACATTTCCATAATCCTTTACATTGTACTCCCTTTTTATCTTGGAGGCAACCAAATCTCCAAAAACGGATGCTATAACTCCAATAACCCCTATGAGTAATACCGATGACATATCCGACTTAAGCATTAGGATATTCATAATAGCCATTGCAACCATTGTACCGGCAAGCCCTCCTAGAACTCCTTCAACACTCTTTTTAGGGCTCAGATTAGGACAAAGTTTGTGTTTACCATATCTAGTTCCTGCAAGGTATGCAAAAGAATCAGCACTAAATGCTACGGCATATGCTGACCAAATGTAAATGGTTTCACCTAAAAGCACCACATGATACATAAGCATTACAATATATACAAATGCAAATATTGTTGATGAAATATCAAATAATTTAATATTTGAGTCAATAACGTAAAATATACCTGCTACTATCATATATGATGACAAAACCAGATAAGGATTAATACTTAGTTCAAATGCATTTGAAGCAAATATTGCAATAGTTATCAAGTAATTCAATATGAATACATGATTTTTATTTTTATTAACTGCCTTGTTATACTCAAATAAAGCCACCATGGTTATTACAAAAAAAGTGAATTTGAATAAATACCCGCCTATGTAGGTTGCCACTGCTAAATATGCTCCGGCTATTAAACCTGTTTTTAATCGATTTCCCATAGTTATCAATTACTCCTTGCCGTATCTTCTGTTCCTGTTTTGATATTCAATGATAGCTTTATTTAATTCATTTGCAGTAAAATCAGGCCACAATATATCAGTAAAATAGAATTCCGAATATGCTGCTTGATACAACAGGAAGTTGCTCAATCTTTGCTCTCCGCTTGTTCTGATTATAAGTTCAGGATCTTTCTGACCATTGGAATATAAATAACTGCTGATTAATTCTTCATTGATGTCTTCAATTTCAAGATTGCTGTTCACTGCATCCTGAGCTATTTTTCTAACAGCCCATGCTATTTCGTTTTTAGATCCGTAATTCAATGCTATATTGAAGTTCATCTTGTCATTCATGCAAGTTTTTTCAATAGATTTTAGAATACTTGACCTGGTCCTTTCAGGTAGTTCTGAAATATCTCCAAAAATGTTTACTTTTACACCGGCATCATCCAAAGGTTTTATCATGGTTTTTGAAAATTCGAGAAGAAGGTTCATCAAATAACCCACTTCATCTTTCTCTCGGCCCCAGTTTTCAGTGGAAAATGCATATACGGTCAAAGATTTGACTCCAAGTTTTACACATTCTTCAACAATCTCCCTGATTCTGAACATGCCTTCCCTGTGTCCAAGCATTTTATTTTTATTGTTAAGTTTTGCCCATCTTCTGTTTCCATCCATAATTATAGCTATATGATTGGGGATTCTTTTCATGTCAATCAAGTCATTCATACTCTTATCCTTCACCTCATCCAATTTAAAATGATTAATAAAATCCCCTTTCGGGGATTAAAAATACGAAACAGTCAAGTTATAAACATCGTCAGTTTTCAAAACACGAATAACTACGGGGTTTACTAGATTCGTGTTGAAATTCCTGTTAGACCCCTTAGCATAGCATATTTCTATCATTTTTTTTTCATCCTTGTTGATTAGCCTGATAGCCTCTCTTAAAGAGAATCCTGTCAGTTCCTTCATATCATTTATACCTCTAGAATTTCCTTTTCCTTATTAGTATAAATTTCATCAACCTTCTTGATGAAATTATCTGTAATCTTCTGAACTTCTGTTTCGGAATCTCTCAAGTCGTCCTTAGTAAGGTCGCCGTTCTTTTCCATTTTTTTCAATGAATCATTTGTATCTCTTCTTTCGTTTCTAAGAGCTACC
>JAUVAG010000039.1 GCA_030591825.1 Dethiosulfatibacter sp. | reverse complement strand
GTACCGGAGGTAAAAATGAATGAACATATAAAGAAATATGCAGAATACCTTGAGAAGAGAAAGACTTTGTCTAAAAATACTTCTTCCGCATATATAAGGGATCTGACAAGTTTCAACACATATATAGAACAAAGCTATGACAGGGATTTGACTGATGTTACAAAGACAATGATTTTGACCTATGTATTAAACATGCAGAAAAAATCCAAGAATGCCTCTACAGTATCAAGAGGCCTTTCGTCAATAAAATCCTTTTACAAATATCTTGAAAACGGAAGAATAATAGAAAAAAATCCGTCAAATGGTATTCAGGCACCCAGGGTTGAAAAAAAAATGCCTCAGTTCCTTACTGTTGAAGAAATCGAAAAACTGTTGGAAGTGCCTGATGTGGACACTGTCAAAGGCTGCAGGGACAAGGCAATGCTTGAACTCTTGTATTCCACTGGAATAAAGGTAAGTGAACTTCTTGATTTGAAAATCAGTTCATACTCCAAATACAGTGACAGTTTGAGGATTGTCAAGTCGAAAAACGCTAGACATGTACCTGTTGGCGAAACAGCAAAAAAACATCTTGAAATGTATATGGATGAATATAGACAGTCCTTGAATCCTGAAGAGGGTGAGGATACGCTTTTTCTTAATGTAAAGGGAAAGAGTATGTCCAGGCAGGGCTTTTGGAAAATCATAAAGAGCTATGCAAAATCCGTAAACATCCAAAAGGATATTACCCCGCAGATTATCAGGAACTCCTTTGTTGTACACCTTTTGCAGAACGGAGCTGACGTAGGAACTCTTAATTCACTTTTCGGTCAAAACAGCATAAGCATGATACAGTCTTATTTAAAGAGCAGACAAAACAAAACTTTTGAAATTTATAAAAGGACACATCCAAGATCTTAAGGAGGTAACATATGTTTAACAGAGTTATTCTTATAGTTTTAGATAGTGTAGGTGTGGGGGCAATGCCCGATGCCGTTGATTACGGAGATGAAAACAGTAATACAATTCTTCATGTCTATGAAGGGAATGAGGATTTCCATCTTGAAAATCTTGAAAAGATGGGTTTAACCTATATTCTAGGACTTGAAGATATAAAGAATTATGATATTATAACAAATGGTATATATGGAAGACTTCTGGAACTGTCAAATGGCAAGGACACAACAACAGGCCACTGGGAAATAGCAGGAATAATATCTGAAGATTCGTTCCCTACATATCCCAATGGATTTCCGGATGAAGTAATGGATGAATTCGTCAAGAAATCAGGAAGAGGATACCTAGGAAACAAAACTGCTTCCGGTACTGAAATAATTGAAGAACTAGGCAGGGAGCATATGGAAACAGGAAAACTCATCATATATACTTCCGCTGACAGTGTTTTCCAGATTGCAGCCCACGAGGATATAGTGCCTCTTGAGGAGCTCTATGACATATGCAAAAAAGCAAGAAAGATGCTTGCTGGAAAGCATGGCGTTGGAAGAGTCATAGCAAGACCTTTTGAAGGAAGCCCAGGTTCTTTAAAGAGAACTGAAAACAGAAGGGACTTTTCACTACCTCCTACTAGGAAGACAATGCTTGATCTTCTTAAGGAGAATGGACTTGATGTTGTAGCAATAGGAAAAATCGAAGACATTTTTGCCCATGTTGGAATAACCAAGGCACTTCATACTACAAACAATAAAGATGGAGTAGAAGCAACAATAGATGAAATCAAAAACGAGTCAAAAGGACTCATATTTACAAATCTTGTGGATTTTGACATGCTGTATGGTCACCGAAACAATGTGCAAGGCTACGGTGAAGCGTTGAAATATTTTGATTCAAAGCTTCCTGAAATACTTGCAGCAATGAAAGATGACGACCTATTGATGATAACTGCAGATCACGGATGCGATCCATCAACGGATAGTACAGACCATTCAAGAGAATATGTTCCTCTATTGTGTTACTGTAAAAATATAATTTCAACTGATATGAAAACAATGAAGGGATTCAATACCATCGCAAGTACTGTGCTGGATATATTCAATATTGAAAATGATATTGAAAGTAAAAGCATATTAAAAGATCTGGTCAGGAGCTGATATTATGAGAGTTTATGATTTGATAACCAAGAAGAAGCATGGAGTAAAGCTTTCAAAGGAAGAAATAAATTATATAATTGAAGGATATGTTTCCGGCGATATTCCGGACTATCAAATATCATCACTTCTCATGGCCATATACTTCAAGGGAATGGACCTTGAAGAAACCATAGACCTTACTGAAGCAATGATAAATTCAGGAGATGTGGTGGACCTTTCCCATATAAAAGGAATAACAGCGGACAAACACAGTACTGGCGGTGTTGGAGACAAGACATCTCTTGTACTTCTACCACTTATGGCATCCTGCGGACTTAAAGTTTCTAAAATGTCAGGAAGGGGCCTTGGACATACTGGAGGTACCTTGGACAAGCTTGAATCTATTCCAGGATTCAACATCAACCTTACAAAGGAAGAAATGTTTTCTGTAGTTAACAGTGTTGGCTTTGCAATAGCAGGGCAGACAGCAAACCTGGTTCCTGCAGATAAGAAGCTTTATGCCTTGAGAGATGTAACTGCAACAGTTGACAATATATCATTGATTGCCAGCTCCATTATGTCGAAAAAAATAGCATCTGGAGCCGATAATATAATACTTGATGTAAAGATAGGCAGCGGCGCCTTCATGAAAGATATAGATCATGCTGTAAAACTTGCTGAAACCATGGTAAGCATAGGCAAGGGCTTTAACAGAAATGTAGGTGTCGTACTTACAAACATGGAAGAACCCCTTGGCAAGGCAGTAGGAAATTCACTGGAAGTTATTGAAGCAGTAAATACGATGAAGGGCAATGGACCTGAAGATTTCACAGAGCTTTGTATATTCCTTAATTCTGTTATGCTTAAGCTTACGGGAATAGTATCAAATATTGAAGAAGGCAGATTAAAGACAAATGAAGTTCTTGAATCTGGCAAATCACTTGAAAAATTCAGAGAGTTCATATCTTCTCAAGGTGGAAATATTGAATATATTGATGAAACAAATAAATTCAATTCTTCAACATATTCTTATGGAATGGTTTCTCCTGAAGACGGTTATATTGAAGCAATAGATGCCGAAAAGATAGGTATCTGTTCCTTGATGTCTGGTGCAGGTAGGGAGACAAAAGAATCAGAAATAAATTATTCCGCCGGAATTTTCCTTTGTAAAAAAACGGGAAACCAGGTTAAAAAAGGTGAACTGCTAGGTACGGTTTATACGGACAGAAATGGAATTGAAGAAGAATTGAGAGATATGTTTATGGATTCTTATATTTTCAGCGACAGTCCAGTATCTAGAAAGGAAACAATAATAGGTCTTGTAGACGAGTTGGGCTTTACAGACCTAAGAAGGAAGGTAGTGAATTGAAGTATATAGTTCATCTCAATAAGTTCCACGGTCCCTTTGATCTCCTTTTTTATTTAATCGAGTCAAATGAAGTGGATATTTACGACATACCAATATATGAAATAACTGAACAGTATATTGGCTACGTAGATACCCTTCAAGATCTGGACATGGATGTAACCAGCGAATTCATACTCATGGCTTCCACACTTCTTGAAATAAAGTCCAAGATGCTTCTTCCCAGAAAGGAAGGGGTTGAAGACCCAAGAGAAGACCTTGTCAGCCAGCTACTAGAGTATAAGGTATACAAAAGTGTTTCGGAACTCCTAAAGACAAAGGAAGACAAGGAGAAGGAATTTGTTGGAAAACCGGCTGAAGAAATCCAGTATGATTCCAATTTTAATGAACAGCTTTTGTTTGAGGAAATAAGCGTGTACGATCTAATGTATACATTCCAGAACCTTTTGAAAAACTGCAAGGACAATGAGCCTGAAGAAATTATTTTTGAAATTCAAAAAGATGAGTTTACCATAAACGACTGTATGGATATAATAAATGAAAAACTTGATATATTAAAAAAAATAAGCATCAGGGATATTTTTTCTTCCAACAAGTCAAGAAAATTCATTGTAACTGTATTCCTGAGCATTCTTGAAATGTCAAAGCTGAAAAATCTTAGGCTTGTTCAGGACTATACCTTTGGAGAAATATATCTTATTAAAGATAGTGTAAGTTAGGCGAAAATTAACTACCCAAAATGGACATAAGGTGGCTATTATGGATAAAAACAGGATGAAAAGTATAATTGAAAGCATATTATTTGCCTGGGGCGAACCCATAAAAATTGGTGAAATAAGCAAGATACTAAATATAAAACCTTCAATGACAAAAAATATCCTTTCTGAAATGGCTGAAGAATATGAAGCAGAAAACAGGGGAATAGTCTTGAAAAAGGCCAATGAAATGTATCAGCTCAAGACAAAGGATGAAAACTTCACCTATATTAACCAGCTATTCAAACCTAATACGAGGAACAGTCTTTCTCATTCGGCTTTGGAAGCTTTGTCCATTATAGCCTACAAACAGCCAGTAACAAAAATAGAAATAGACCAGATAAGAGGAGTGAAATCCGACTATATACTTAGGAGTTTGGTGGATAAGAAGCTCATTGCCATAAAGGGCAAGTTGGACAAACCGGGAAAGCCTAGTATTTATGGAACTACAGACCACTTTCTCTCGCACTTCGGTCTTGAATCCATAGAAAACCTTCCCGAACTAAGCTTTGAAGAAAATATTGAAAATGTAGAAAATATAATGAATGAGAGTGATTAAATGAATAAAATGCGATTAAATAAATTCATCAGCAATTCAGGATATACATCCAGAAGAAAGGCTGATGAATTAATATTTGAAGGAAAAGTAAAAATCAATGGAGAAATTATAAAGGAACCTGGTACTCAGGTTGATATTTCTGAAGATGTTGTAGAAGTGGAAGGAAAGACCATAGGTCTTGAAGAAAAAATGCAATACATCCTTTTAAACAAGCCTGTAAAGTATATAACTACTGTAAAAGACCAGTTTAGCAGACCTTCCGTAGTGGATCTTGTTGATATTGAAGAAAGGATTTATCCAGTTGGAAGACTTGATTATGCTTCAAGTGGCCTAATCATACTTACAAACGATGGGGACCTTACTTACAGGCTCACCCATCCAAAACATAATATTTATAAAACCTATGTGGTCAAAATTAATGGTCTCATTGATGATGAAACAATAGAAAAGCTTGAAAAGGGAATGTATATAGACAATTACAGGACTAGACCCTGCAAGGTAGCCTTTGTGAGCGATGACGGAAGGAAATCAGTATTGAAAGTTTCCATCCTTGAAGGACGGAATAGACAAATCAGAAAAATGTTTGAAAAGTTTGATTTCAGAGTTGTATCCTTAAAGAGGATATCCGTAGGTGAAATAAGCCTTGGAGAACTTCCCTTGGGACAGTGGAGACATTTGAGCGATGATGAAATCAAATATTTGAAGGAACTGAAGTGAAAATCAACTTTTTCAATATAGTAGGATACTACCAGTTCATGATAGAAAACCTAATGAAAGACGACATGGTTGCAGTTGACTGTACTGCCGGCAATGGAAACGACACCTTATTTTTATGCAATATCATGAAGGGAAAGGGGAAAGTGTTTGCATTTGACGTTCAAGAAGAGGCTGTAAAGGCTACTACTGAACTACTAGAAGGGAATTGCCCCTATGACAACTATGTCATTATTAAGGATTGCCACAGTAAAATAGGTGATTTTATCGATGGTCCTATCGACCTTGCAGTTTTTAATCTAGGCTACCTTCCAAACAGTAAAAGCGAAGTTTCAACCACTTTTGACACAACCTTAAAATCTGTTGAAGCAGCTCTTGAAATCCTTAGAAAAAAAGGCTATATCTTCATTGCAGCTTATTTGGGACATGATGATTCAACTGAAAGAAACAGTCTCTTTGAATACCTGAGTTGTCTTGACAGCAAAAAATACAAGGTGGCAAACCATCGACTGATCAATACTAATAATTATCCACCGGAGCTATTTATAATTCAAAAAATGCATGACACATTTTAAATGTGTCATGCATTTTTTTGTTAAAAAGTGCCAGATGGATATGTAAAAATGTAGTTTAGCCATGTATTTTGCAACGAATGACACCTTTCCTGCGATTTGAAATTCTCATGAAATTTTTCTTGCAAAATAAATTTCACAGTGCTATTATTTAGTTGAATTTATTAATAGGAGGTAGCTGTATGGGCACGCCCAAAAAAGTAGTTACTAATAAAAAATGGTGTAAAGGTTGCGGAATTTGCGTGGAATTCTGTCCTAAAAATGTTTTGGAATTGAAAAACGGAATCATAGATATCACAAGACCAGATGATTGTATATCGTGTGGTATGTGTGAACTGAGATGCCCTGACCTGGCAATATTTTTAGAGGAGGTATCTGATGAGCAATAATATTAAATTACTCCAAGGAAATGAAGCGTGTGTTGAAGGTGCTATTGCAGCAGGAATGAATTTCTATGCTGGATATCCTATTACTCCTTCAACTGAGTTGGCGGAATTATCAGCTGAAAAACTACCTACAGTAGGTGGTCATTTTATCCAAATGGAAGATGAAATTGCAGGAATGGCTGCAACTATTGGCGGATCCTTAACAGGTAAGAAGTCAATGACTGCTACAAGTGGTCCTGGATTTTCACTTAAACAAGAAAACTTTGGCTATGCATGTATAGCAGAAATTCCATGTGTAGTGGTTAACGTACAAAGAGGAGGTCCTAGTACAGGATTGCCTACATCTCCGGCGCAAGGGGAAATAATGCAGGCTAAATGGGGAACTCACGGAGACCACCCTGTAATAGCTCTTTATCCAAACTCAGTACAGGAAATATATACAACTACAATTGATGCATTCAATATGGCCGAAAAATATAGAACTCCGGTTATACTTCTATTAGATGAAATAATTGCACATATGAGAGAAAAAGTCGATTTGTCAGTTAAGGATTCAATAGAAATTATAGATAGAAAAAAACCAAACGGCAGCAAAGATGAATATCTTGCATACCAGCCTGATGAAGATCTTATTCCTCCTATGGCTGATTTTGGAAGTGGATATAAATACCATGTTACTGGACTTGTACATGATGTGACAGGATTCCCAAGTACTGATGCAAAGATTTCACATGATTTACTTCATAGACTTATGGATAAGATAGACAACAATGTTGACGACATAGTCAAGTACGAGGAATTCATGCTTGAAGATGCAGAGGTTGCTTATGTTGCTTTCGGAGCGACTTCAAGAGCAGCAAAAGATACGGTACTCAAGTTAAGAAGCGAAGGAATAAAAGCTGGAATGTTCAGACCTATTACTATTTGGCCTTTGGCAGAAAAACAACTTAAAAATCTTACTGAAAATGTAAAGCTGGTAATAGTTCCTGAAATGAATATGGGACAATATGTTGGTGAAGTAAGAAGAGTTGCAGCAGCTGACTGTCAGGTTGAATTCTACGGAAGAATAGACGGACAGCCATTAAACCCTGGTGAATTATATGAATTTACTAAGGAGGTATTATAATGAACGCAAGTAGTTTAGTACAAAAATATTTCAGAGAAGAAAACCTTCCTCATATCTGGTGCCCCGGATGTGGACACGGTATAATAATGCATGCAGTTGCTAGAGCAATAGATAATCTTGGTCTTGACCAGGACAATATCTGTATAGTTTCAGG
>JAUVAG010000191.1 GCA_030591825.1 Dethiosulfatibacter sp. | reverse complement strand
TTTTCTGCGTTAAACCATTTTACTGTACCACTCATCGTGTGTACCTCCTAATTATATTTTTCCTTAAATCCGTGTAACTAATAACATCTTCTTAATCAGGATAACACTTAATGAATCCGAGTACCAACCAGAAATTACCTGCTACAATTTACTTTCGTTTTAAGCAACGACTAATAATAACACCTCACCATATGTTTGTCAAACTTATTTTAAAATTTATTTCAAAACAAGTTCAAGTCCCTTTATTTTCAACGTTTCAAAGCTACTAGATTTTTTATCGAACACCCAATTAAACCTAAAACTATGCTGGAATCAATTTCAGCATCGCTTTTATATTCTATTCGCAATTTTGGCTCAAATCACATTGACTCTATGTATAGTGCATGTTAACATCTACATATAACTAAATATGGTATATTCATTAAATTTGAGAAGGTTAATATTTTGATAATATTTACTACTTTGACAGAATTAAATTCACCATGGAAAGGATAACAATCTAATGAAAATAGCTGCATATATAAAAACTTCACTGGTAGATTATCCAGGAAACATATCCTCCGTAATCTTCACAAAGGGATGCAATATGAACTGACCCTATTGCCACAACAAAGATCTCTGCACCGTGCAGGATATGATAGATAACAATGACATAATATCGCATCTTGTCAAAAGAACTGGAAAAATCCAAGGTGTTGTTATTTCAGGAGGAGAACCTACCCTCCAGCCAAGGCTCAAGGACAACTGCAAAAAAATAAAGTCTATGGGTTTCAAGGTAAAACTTGATACGAACGGAACAAACCCCGCAATTATCAAAGAATTAATTGAAGAAAAACTAATAGACTATATAGCTATGGATGTAAAGGCACCTCCAAAGAAGTATAAAGACCTGTGCGGTCTAAACTTTGATGATGTGAAGGAAAGCTTTGAAATCATAAAAAATTTCGAGAACCACGAATTCAGAACTACCTTCTATCCTCTGCTGGATGCTTCAGATATTAGAGACATCATAAAAATGACCGGTACAAAAAACTACTACCTTCAACAGTACAGACCAATATCAGATAATTCTCCTTCCTCATATGAATCTGAAAGCATTCGAAAACTATGCCAGGATTTGAAAATTAAATACAGAGGAATTTAAGACTCATGGAGATGGATTCCAGGTGTTCTCTACATAACTACAAACTCAGTAGTACTTCCCGTATTTGTACTCTTTACCTCAAGTCTTGTATCTATCCTTTCCTTAAGTTCCTGTACATGGGATATTATTGCCACGAGACGTCCAGACTCCTGAAGATCTATGAGACAGCTAACTGCATTATCAAGAGATTCCTGATCCAATGTTCCAAAGCCCTCGTCTATAAACATGGTATCAAGCTGTACTCCACCAGAATATGACTGTACCACATCAGAAAGTCCCAATGCCATTGAGAGGGACGCCTTGAAGCCTTCTCCGCCTGACAGAGTCTTAACATGTCTAGACTTGCCGGTATAGTTGTCGAACACTTCCAATTCCAAACCACTTTGCTTGTTTTTCCTCTCAAGCTCTTCCGTCCTTGATAGCACATATCTTCCCTGGCTCATCTTTCTCAGCCTGATATTTGCCGCGCTTAAAATATCATCCAGAAAAGCCGCCAGCACATACCTCTCGAAGGTGATCATACCCTTGTTTCTTCCTTGGGCAATCTTCGCCAAATTTCCCACCAGTCGGTAACTTTTTTCACCACCGCCTATTTGAAGGTTTATACTCTTCACTTCATCGATAATTTTTGAATTGGTTGACATCCTGTTTTCCATCTTGTTTCTTTCATCTATCATGCGATTGACTTCGTTAGTGACTTTATTTATAGCCTCGTCGTATTCTTCAATGTTTTTAAGAACAATTTCCTTGGTTTCCAATACCAGGTTTTCGTGCTTCTGTTTCAAGGAGTGAAGCTCCTTTGAATAGTCATCAATCGTCTTCTTACTGAAAGACATTTCTTCCTTAGTCATCTTCGATTTATCGTAGTCTTCAAAGGTATCAAACCCTGATTCCACTATTTTTACATCCAATTCTTTTTTCGAATTTTCAAATATTTCACCGGATTTCTTTTCTTCCTTACCTAGCTGATCAAGACTGGCACTTGTTTCCGCAAAAACTATCTTTACCATTTCCAAAGCTTTTCTTGAATTTTCAAAGCTTTCATCAGCCTTTCTTCTCATTATATCGGCCTGGTTGGTTTTTTCCACAAGACTTTTGATATTCCTGAGTTCTTCTGGGACTTCAAAATAGATTCCTTCTAACCTTGTTTTCTCGGCTGACAACTTTTTTGATGAAGCAAGATGTTCTGAGGAAAGCTTCTCGATTTCCTTTTCTCCATTTGAGATATTGTTGTTAATGGATTCTATTTTTCCCGCCAGGTCATCCCCTTCCTTCACAAGGGCTCCTAGTTTTTTCCCTTTCACTTTGATATTTTCAAGCTTCACAGAATAGTCTTTAACTGCCACCTGCAAACTTTCTACTGTCAGATTTTCAATTGATTCCCTGCTGAAGTTTCTTTCCTTTGCCGATTCGGAATAAGATGCCAATTCTTCAAAGAGTGACTTCCTATCCTCATGTAGCTTCCTTATATTATCTTCAGCAAGTGCAGTTTTCTTCGTTTCATCATTAAACTTCTTTTCCTGCTTTTTAACTCCTACTTCAAATTCATTAACTCTGTCTTCAGATATAGAGTGCCCTGAAAATTTCGAAGGTGATGGATGATCCATGGATCCACATACTGGACAAGGACTTCCCTCATGAAGCTCCTGTGCAAGCACTGCTGCCTGGTTCCTCAAAAACTCCAGCTTGTTCTTCTTATATTCCTTGTCTAGGATTTCAAGATTTTTCCCTTCAGCTTCAACTGATTTTCTGCACTTTTCAAGATGAAAGTCCGCCTTTTTATCTTCCTGAAAGTTAAGCCCTATTTTTTCTAGCTTTTTTCTTATTTCGTCATACTGTGAATACTCGGTTCTCATGTCCGCCAGTCCAGTCTTTGCTTCATCTGACTTTCTCAATTTCTCCTGGAATAATTCGAGTGTTTTCTTGTTTTTCCCTACTATCTCGACAGATGATTTTCTATTTTTTTCAAGATTAGCCGTTGTTTTCCCAAGGCTTTCAACTGATTTTTTTACAGTTTCTATGTTTTTCACCTTGTCTTCAAGGGATTTCAAAAGCCTTAGATTTTCCACAAGCTTATCCCGTTTATCCCTATTCTCATCAGAATTTTCAAACTTGAATACAGCATCCGCCTTGAAAAGGTTCTTTTCAACAACAACGAGTTCCTTTGATTTTCCATCCAAGCTTTTCTTTATATTGTCTAGTTCCTTCTTCCTGTCGACGCAATTTTTCTCAATTTGCAGTATGAGGGATGATTTTTCCCCCATCTTGAGCTTTTCAGAAAGACTATTTATTTCACCGGCCTTTCCTTCAAGCTTTTTCACATCTTCAAGAGTCTTGTCTCTCAGCTTCAACTTTTCATTGCCAGCCCTTGCCTTTTCCTTCTCTGTCACCAGCTTGTCCTTTTCCTTTGTCTTTACATTTATTGAAATGGTTGACTTTTCTATAAGAACTTTCTCATCCTTGATGTTTTCAGAAGTCTTCAATACTATTTCATCAATATTTTTGTTATCTGAAGAAACCATCTCTTGAAGGACATCATCTCCACTGCACTCTATTTTAAAAACCTCGTGGTCTCTTAAATTTTTTTTGTCCTCTATTTCCCTGTATAATTTCTTTGCCTTAACGTCAAGATTTGTCTGAATTATGTTGTAAAGACTTGTATCAAACAGCTTTCTCAACACCTTTTCCCTGTCCTGACTATCGGAGTTCAGCATATCACGAAACTCACCCTGGGGAATCATCATTATCTGCCTAAACTGGTCCGAATTAATCCCCATTATGGATTCTATCTTTTCGTTTACATTGGTTACCCCGGTCACAACCTTTTTGGAATCGCCCCCACCTATTAAAAGCTCGGCCTCAGGCTTTTGTTCAGTTAAGCCTTCACCTCTTGACTTTGGCTTCATCTGCTTGGGAATTCTCTTTACATGGTATTTAATACCCTTAAGCTCGAAGTCAAGCTCAACCTCGGTCAT
>JAUVAG010000346.1 GCA_030591825.1 Dethiosulfatibacter sp. | reverse complement strand
TATGGCTGAAGGTGACACTGGAAGAAAAAGGAAATACTATAAAATAACTGCAAAAGGGCAGAAACAGCTTGTTGAGGAAAAGAAAAAATGGGAGGTATTCTCCTTGTCCGTCAACAAGGTTCTGATTGGTGAGCTTAATGCAATCTAGAGAAAAGGACAGATTTCTTGATGATGTTATCAAATATGTAAAATATCCCTTTGTCAGGGCTGATATAAGGATTGAACTGGGAAACCATATAAGTGACAGGATTGAGGATTATATGGAAGACGGACTTGTATACGATGTTGCAGAGAAGAAGTCCATATATGACATGGGAGATGCCAAAGAGATAGGAAGAGCATTGAACAAGGAACACAATCCCTTTGTTGGATGGATGTTGGGAATTACAAATGTTTTTATTGTAATACTTGTGATTATAACGGGATATGTGCTTATAGCAACAACCTTTATGTCTCTGTTTGGACTGGTAGATGTTAATGATATTCCAAAAGAAGACATTGTATATGAAGTTGATGTGGACAAAAAAGTGCAGATTGATGACAGGGTCATTCATTTCACCAAACTTGTATATGACAAGGAAGGCAATATGAATATATTTTACAGAAGCTATGACAAGAGGCTTTGGGGAACTGGATGGAGCAATAATTCCATTGGTAGTATATATGATGAGTTGGGCAATCGATATATCAATGGAGGCGGAAGAGCTAGCAATGGTATAATTTCAAATTGTCTAACAAGTAAAAGGAATTTTCCCAGGGATGCCAAAGAACTTGTCATGATATATGATTCTTGCAACAGGTATTTTGAAGTTAGGATACCATTGCCGGAAGGTGGTAGCTATGAATAGGAATAGAAAACTTCTAAGAAATGTAGTTTTGGTCGTGTTGATTTCTTTGCTGTTCATGAACAGGACAGGTTTGTATTTTAGTCCCATATCTGCTCATGAAAGTTCGGAAAGGAATTTACATTACGGACCATCTGAGATAGTTCATATTGAAGATTTTGACGGTGGGAAATATCTCTTGTGTAAATATGACAACTGGATATCTTGTAATGTAGTTGAACATCGCCTTTTTATACTATGGAGTCATGGTCAAAGTCCCTTTGGCAGAGAAAATGATTTAATTCAGAAGTTGTATTATTCCTGGGGGAATATGGAAAATAACTCAGTATTTTGGGGGATCAGAAACGATAAATCTATTACAAAGGTAGAGTTGCTATTGGAAGACGGTAGTAAATTGGAGACTACTGAATTCTATGAAGATTTATTTCTATTGACCTGGAAGACGACTAATATAGAGATATACGGATTCACTAAAGTGTTAGCTTATAACTCTGAAGGAAAAGTGGTTTTTGAAGAGGAGTACTAAAATTCAAATATGTAATAAAAACCGTAGCACACATTTAGTGAGATACGGTTTTTGTTTTAATCACAGTGAAATTTGTATCCAAGACCCCAGACAGTCTTAATATATATGGGCTTGGAGGGATCGTCTTCTATCTTGTTCCTGAGATGGTGGATGTAGACCATTATTGTATTGTCTCCCACTACATTGTCGTTCCATATTGATTCGTAAAGCTGATCCTTGTTGAAGACTATGTCCACATTTTCCAAGAAGAATCTAAGAAGGGCTGTTTCCTTTGAGGACAAAGGAAGTTCTTCGCCGTTTTTGAAGGATTTCATGGTTTTCGTGTCGAATTTGAATGGGCCGCAGGTCAAAACAACATTAGAGTTTGTCTTTTTGTTTCGCCTAATTACTGCCTTTATCATTGCAGCCAGTATTCTAGGTCTGAAAGGCTTTGTTATATAATCATCAGCACCTAGGCCAAGACCAAGGATAATGTCGTAATCTTCTGTCCTACCGCTTAGAAACATTACCGGAGTATCATTTCTATTTCTTCTCATGGTTGAAAGCACTTCAAATCCATCCATGTCGTCCATGTTAATATCAAGAACAACAAGGTCAAAGCTTTCCTTTTCAAGAAGTTCAAGGGCTTCGCCGCCGCTTCCTGACTCGTTGTAGGTCATGTTTTCCTTATCAAGTACTCTTTTGATTGTCATTCTCACATTTTTATCATCATCAACTATTAGAATATGATTTTTTGGCATATTATCTCCAGTACTTATTCATTGTTTGTTTATTAAGAGTATAATGTTATAATTTAAATAATTATAACATACAATGAATTACAGTAAAAGCTCTGTAATCTTAGGAGAAAATATGGATAGTAGGAAATTAAAAAACTGGATAAAAAAAATATTCATAAATAGAATAATGTTTTCCATAGCAGGAATTGCATTTATTGTTCTTTTTTCACTAATGCTTTTGGATGTTTTTACTGAGAGCAGGGAGATTACTTCTGAAAATGAGAAAAATAGTCTTCTAAATCAATTGTATTATGTCTCTGAATCAATCAACTATTATTTTTACGACATGAAAAACGACCTTGAACTTTTAAGTTACAATATATATCAGGATGAAGAAAATACTACAGAAAATATGGCTCTTGATTAGTTTGTGTGGAAAGAAAATACCGCTTACCCCTTGAAATCACAGTAATTAGGTATTGAAAAAG
>JAUVAG010000050.1 GCA_030591825.1 Dethiosulfatibacter sp. | reverse complement strand
GAGCGCTAGCAATGCTTGTTGCAGTATGTACATCCAACTCATTCATATTGCCTACCCACCAGGTCAATGCTTTTTTAATGACTCCGGGAGGTTACAGGAATGCCGACTATATGAAAGCCGGAGGATTTATGACTGTTATTTTTCTGATTATAGCTGTAATACTTATATATATACTATTTGTTTAAAGGAGGAAACTATGTTACTAAAACATTATTATGTTGAAAAAATCGCACACAGCTCATATATCCTTGCAGGTGACAAGGAATGTGCAGTTATTGATCCCAGAAGGGATGTGGACATTTACATTGACGAAGCAAGAAAGATGGGTTTAAAGATTACTCATATTCTTGAAACCCATCTCCATGCAGATTTTGTATCGGGACATGTGGAGCTTGCTGAAAGAACGGGAGCAAAAATTTACATGCCTGAATCAAACAACGCCACCTTTCAATATATAGTTGTCAAAGAAGGGTATGCCTTCGACATGGAGGATATGAAGATAGAGGTTCTTGAAACTCCCGGACACACTCCAGAGCATGTAAGCTATGTGCTATCGGACCTTTCAAGAGGCGAGGAGCCAATAGGTGTTTTTGTAGGAGATACACTTTTTGTAGGTGATGTGGGGAGACCTGATTTATTTCCAAACAGGGCACAGGAGCTGGCTGAAAAACTTTATGACAGCTTATTCAACAAGCTGCTTAAGCTGCCTGACTACTGTGAGGTTTATCCTGCCCACGGAGCAGGGTCCTTGTGCGGAAAGTCCATGGCTGCAAAATATACTACTACCATAGGTTTTGAAAAAAGATTTAATGCCTCTCTTCAAATAAAGGAGTTGGATGAATTCGTTAAGGCTTTGACCAGCAATATGCCGGGGGTTCCGGATCATTTCGCAAGAAGTAGTGCCATAAATGGAAATGGGCCTCTGCCCATATACAAGCTGCCCAAGATGAAGAATATGACCTCTGATGAATTTAACGAGACATATAAAGATCCAAACACACTTGTACTGGATGTGAGAAGCTATTTTTCATTTGGAGGACTTCATGTGCCAGGTGCTTACAATATAGACTATACGGGAAATCTTCCAACCTTTGCTGGATGGATCCTTCCTCCGTTAATGAATGTATTAATTGTGGCTGAAACTTATACAATTGCTGCAGCTACATCCACTTGGTTGAAGAGGGTTGGGATCGACAATGTTACTGGATTTCTACAGGCAGGAATGCATCAGTGGATTGTAGAAGGATTGCCGGTGGATCATATTCAACAGATATCTCCTATGGAGTTTGAAAAGATGATGGAAGAAGGAAATACAGTAGTCATAGATGGACGGGATAAGATTGCCTATGATGAAGAGCATATTGAAGATTCCATAAACATACCTTCCCCTGACCTTAGGACCAGGTATAAGGATCTTGATGAAAAAAAGAATATTGTTGTAGTATGCAATTCCGGCGGAAGGTCGAATATGGGAATATGCATATTGAAGCAGAAGGGATTTAAAAAACTTTACAACCTTGCTGGAGGAATGAAAGGTTATCTAGCATATCAGAAAAGAAAGGTAGTTTATAACTCAACTAAAGAATAATAAGGGGGTTTCATAATGAATGTATTTACCATGGTTAAATGGTCTCCCTATGTTGTGGGAGCACTTATAGGGGTACTAAATATAATTGCCCTGCTGATATCGGACAAGGTAATAGGTACATCAACATCATATGCCAGAGCCAGTGGAATGATAAGAAAAATTTTCGATAAAGAATACGTGGAGAAGAATGAATTCTATCTAAAAACTGCTCCCGAAGTGGATTGGGCATTTATGCTGGTAATCGGTATTGTTTTTGGATCTTTTATTTCTGCAAAATTGTCTGGGGATTTTGGAATTGTCACAGTTCCACCAATGTGGGCAAATGAGATTTCTGAAGGATTCTTCCTGAGATTTGTGGTGGCTATGTTCGGAGGCGTTATAATTGCTATTGGTTCGAGATGGTCAGGAGGATGCACAAGTGGTCATGGAATAAGTGGCACAGGACAGCTTTCAGTATTGAGCTGGATTGCTGTATGTGCTTTCTTTATAGGCGGTATCGTGACTGCGCTGCTTATATATGGAATATAGGAGGGTGATGTTATGATGAATAAAATATATGAAAACAAAGGCCTTCAATTATTTTTTGGATTTCTTACAGGAATAGCTTTTGGATTTCTACTCCAGAAGGGTGGGACAACCAAGTACGATGTGATATTGGGTCAACTTAGACTTCAGGATTTTACTGTTCTGAAAATCATGCTTGCTGCAGTTATTGTCACAATGATGGGAGTCAGCCTTCTTTATCCAAAGGGATTGATCAAGCTTCATATCAAGCCGGGTTCTGTAAAAAATTCCATAATAGGTGGACTTATATTTGGTATAGGTTTTGCCACTCTTGGGTATTGTCCTGGAACCTTGGCTGGAGCGGTTGGAAATGGTTATGTTGATGGATTGCTAGGAGGAGTAGTAGGAATAATAATAGGTTCTGGATTATTTGCATCCATGTACAGTGTTCTAAAAAGAAATAACATATTATCCGAGGACGGGTATAGTGAAAAATCACTCTTTGATGAAATGGATGGAAGATCTTTTAGATATACTATTCCCTTTGCTGTTATACTGGCGGTCATAATGTTGCTGCTTGAATTTTTTGGATTGTAGGTGATTATATGATTGATTATCCTCATGTTATATTGCATGATGTTTCAGTAGTGATAGCGATGATGGCTGTATTAATAATGGTTTGGGGAGTATTCCTTACTTGTATAAGATTAATATACAGCGAAATCCATAAAAGAGGCAAAATGGTCATGCATAATTTAAGGGAGGAACTCAGAATTAAACTAGGCTCATATATATTATTGGGTCTAGAGGTTTTAATTGTAGCGGATGTTGTCGAATCGATAGCAAACCCATCTTATGAGGAACTCATAATTCTGGGAGGAATAGTTCTTATAAGGACAGTAATGGGATTCTTTCTTGAAAAGGAACTTCAGCCTCACGAGGACCATCTGTGGAAATAGAGAACAGTTGATAAATAGCAAGTGTAGTATCATGTGACAGTGAGGTCTCGACTTCGAGATACGATAATCATCCTTATAAATATTGGATTATCGTGTTGAGGGAGTAGGGAATTGTTACAGGATTCTACACGAAACCATACATTAATACATAAAAAATCTTCTACGGGAACAATCCTGTAGAAGATTTTTTACTATTGAATATAATGTTATAGAGTGACTGTTACCACTTGCCTTTTGCAACATGGCCAGCCAATTCAGCCTTGCACAATTGCTTAAGTTCCCACGCCTTGTTTTGTGCCTTTTCAAATACAGCAATGCAGTTAGGGTCAAGGCCAATCTCTTCGCCTTCTTCTGCTAGTTCTTCTATAGCCATGCAAAGGTTTATTATATCCATATGTATATCATTAGTCCTGTCGGAAGTAATAATCTTTTCAGTTGCTTCTTCACTTAATTCTTCGAATTTTTCCCTTGGAGCTCCACACTTGGGACATTTATCTCCCAACATGTCTTTTTCAGTAACGTATCCGCATGCGGTACATCTTAATAAGTTTTCCATTTTAATACCTCCTAGAAATTAAGCATCCCAAAAGAATGCATATATATATATATTATCACTATTCTCGAAAAAAACAATAGTAAATGGGTATTAAATCAAGCTATAGGAAATTCAGGAAAATAAAACATAGAGTAGGTTGTATTAATTGTGAACATGTGCTATCATTTAAGAACTGACCAGTCGGTCGGAATGATAAATTAGGAGATTTAATATGAAAAGGAAACATATTTTGATAATTCTAACCTTAGCTTTAGCCCTTGCGTTGACAGCCTGTGGTGGCAAGGCAGAAGTTGAAGAAGTGGAGGAAAGCTATATAGCAGTAGAGATTGAAACAGTTGACAGAAACGAGCTTTATATAGAAAATACTTTTTCTGGAAAGGTCTTTGCTGACAAGGATGTAAGTGTAAATCCTATGGTCATGGCTGAAGTCGAAGAGGTGAAGGTGAAAGTGGGAGACTCTGTTGAAAAGGATCAGCTTCTCTTTATTCTTGACGGTGAAAACATACAGAACCAGGTTGACCAGGCTTATGCAGCCTATTCCGGAGCCTTGGCAAGTTATGAAATGACCAAAGAGCAGATAACCATGGCAAAGGACTCCTTTGCAAGGACCAAAGAGCTTTACGCAGAAGGTGTGGTTTCAAAAGCACAGTACGACCAGGCCGAGCTTGCCGCTTCAGACAAGCCTCTTGAGGCTGCATCCAAAGGACTTGACCAGGCAAGACTTGGATACAACCAGGCTATGGACGCTCTTGATAATATTGATGTAAAGGCTCCAATTTCTGGTACTGTTACAGCTGTTAATATTGAAGCAGGTGAAATGGCTTCAAACGGACAGGCTGCAGTTATAATCATGGATCTTGACAGTGTTGTCATTGAAATCAACGTGCCTGAAAATATAGTGAATAAAATATACGAGGGACAGAAAGTGAATCTTCAAGTTGAATCAGCAGATATAGATGCTGAGGCTGTAATTCTTTCAGTCAGTGATTCAGTTGACATGATGAACAATCTTTATCCAGTAAAGATTAGTGCTGAAAACAACGGTAAGGTAAAGGCTGGAATGTTTGCACAGGTTACAGTTAATACTGACTTAAGGGAAGATGTGATTTCAGTTCCAGGAGATGCAGTACTTGAAAAGGATGGAAATAGTATAGTTTATGTTGAATCAGAAGGTGTTGTCTTTGAAAGAATAGTTGAAACAGGCCTTGATACTGGATATATGGTTGAGATAATATCCGGCCTGGAAGATGGCGAAAAGATAATCACCAAGGGGCAGAATTATATTAGCGATGGAATAAAAGTCAAAGTTGTAAGGGGTGAGTAGGAATGCTATCAAGATTTGCAGTTAAAAGACCCGTTACAATAGTGATGATCATAATGATAGTGATGCTTGTGGGTTCGGTGTCTCTTTCTCTTTTGCCCATAGATCTACTGCCTTCAATTGAATTTCCTATTGCTGTAGTGTCCACAACATATTCAGGAGTAGGTCCTGAGGAAATGGAAACACTTATAACGAAGCCTTTGGAAGATGTACTAACAACAGTTGAAAACATAGATTCAATCCAGTCATATTCCATGGAGGGAAGTTCACTAGTAATACTTCAGTTCGACTTCGGTACGGACATGGAATTTGCTGCATTGGAAATGAGGGAGAAGATAGACCTTGTTAAAGGATATCTTCCGGAAGATTCAAGCAGTCCTACTGTTTTCAAATTCGATCCAAATGCGATGCCTATACTCTATATGACAATAGAGAGCGAGGGTGACTTGTTCACAACTCAAAATATAGCCGAAGATATTGTTAAGGCAAGGATTGAGAGAATAGAAGGAGTTGCTTCCGTTGATGTTATGGGAGGCTACGAAAGAGAAGTTGAAATCGAGCTTGCAGAGGACAAGGTAAGAGGATATGGACTGAGTTCAGACTATATATCACAGATTCTTGCCGGAGACAATATGAACCTTCCAGGTGGAGAGGTTTACAAGGGAGACAAGGCACTTACTGTTAGAACCCTTGGAGAATATGAATCTGTTAATGAAATAAAAAATGCAAATATTCCTCTCATGACAGGAGGAATAGTCAAGCTTAAGGATCTTGGAACAGTTGATCTTGTAAATACCGAAAGAACAAACATAGCCAAGTTCAACGGCACTGATACACTGGAACTATCAATAATGAAGCAGTCTGGTGTAAACACGGTAAATGTCAGCAGAAATGTACACAAAGAGATAGAAAAGCTTGAAAAGGAATATCCAAACATAGTGATAAAGACTGTATTTGACCAGGCCGACTTTATAAATATGGCTATAAGCAGGATGATTCAGAGTGCTCTTATGGGAGGACTTCTGGCAGTTCTTATACTGTTCCTTTTCCTAAGGAATATAAGATCTACTGTCATAATATCATTGACAATACCAATTTCCATAATAGCAACCTTCATACTCATGTATTTTTCAAATGTTACAATGAACATGATGACTCTTGGAGGTATGGCATTGGGAATAGGAATGCTTGTAGACAATTCCATCGTTGTTCTTGAAAATATATTCAGGCACAGGACCGAGGGTCTAAACATAAAGGAATCCTCAATACTGGGAGCAAATGAAGTGTCTGCTGCTGTTACTGCATCCACACTAACAACTGTGGCGGTGTTCCTTCCAATAGTATTTGTTGAAGGTATAACATCTACAATATTCAGGGAATTGGCAATGACAATCACCTTTGCACTCATAAGTTCACTGGGAGTTGCATTGACACTTATTCCAATGATGTCATCAAAGCTTCTTACAATAAAGAACATCAAGTTTGACATTCATGCAGAGGAAGAGGGAGAAAACCTTGACAAAGGATTCCTAAACAAGATAAGAAAGGTATACAAAAGAGTACTTAAGGCAGGATTGAGACACAGGATAATTGTAGTGGTACTGAGCATCGCAATCTTTTTTGCTAGTGCGGCCTCTCTCGTGACTGTAGGATCCTCATTTTTTCCAAGCACAGATGAAGGACAGCTGAACATAGATGTAAGTCTTCCAACTGGAGCAGAGCTTGCAGAAACAGAAGCAGTTGTCACAGAAATAGAAAGTATTCTTTATGAAATCTCAGATGTAGACTATGTATTCTCAAGCATAGGATCAGGAGGCAACATGGGTCCCATGGGTGGAAGTTCAGGAAATATTGCATCCATGATAGTAATGCTTAAGGATCCTTCAGAAAGGGACAGGTCAACCTTTGAAGTTGCAGATGAAGTAAGAAAGCTATCAAAGGATATTGCAGGAGCTGAAATTGGAGTTTCTTCAGCATCAATGATGATGGCAGGAGGCTTCGGTGGCGGAGGAATCAGCGTAAGTATAAGGGGAAATGATATTGAAATCCTTGAGCAGATAAGTAATGAAATAAAGGGTATAATGATGCAGATTGAAGGTACAAGGGAGGTGACTACATCTCTTGAGGAAGGAATACCTGAGGTTCATGTTAATATCAACAAGAACAAAGCTGCCCAATACGGCCTTACTTCATATGGAATAGCAAGCGGAGTAAATTCCACATTATCTGGAAAAACCGCAACAAGATTTAAATATGAAGGTGAAGAAATAAATGTTGTAATTAAAGGGGACGAAAT
>JAUVAG010000133.1 GCA_030591825.1 Dethiosulfatibacter sp. | reverse complement strand
TGTCTAAAAGAACCGCATCAATATTCTTTGATTGTATGAAGGTGTTAAGCTTCTTGTTAAATAGAGCCATCCATAGTTTAATCAGTATGGAAACTATGAGTATTATAACTGCAATATAGTCAAACTTGACGGATTCAGGATTTAGAATCCTTTCGCCGGATGATTTCAGAAGCTCATAGCTGAAAATAAGAATTATTACAGAGATGAGCAGTGTTGAAATGTATTCGAATCGTCCATGACCGAAGGGATGATTCCTGTCTGCGGGAAGGTCTGAATATTTGAATCCTATGAAGGAAGCTATATTTGTTCCCAGATCGGCAAGATTGTTGAAGGCATCAGCAGTAATAGAAATACTGTTTGTAGTTATTCCTACAATAAATTTTGAAATAAAAAGAAGAATATTACAAAGAGCTCCAGTAAAAGCGCTTAAATATCCAACTGATTTTCTTGAAGGTGTTTCGTTTTTAAAGACTAATCTAATTAAGTATTCGTTCATAAATCACCTGCGGAATTATTATTTGTTATAGATTTATAATAACATATATGAGGATTTAATTATATACTCATAATGCTGAAAACATGTCAAATTATATTATTTCAAGAAATTTATTTGAATACTGAATATTATTTATGATAAAATAAAAAGAGGACCACATAATGCATTTAAAGAATAGAAAAGACAAGGACCTTACGATAAAAGGGAAAAAGAAGGCTGTAAACGAAAAACTTAAGTGAGAGTGATTTGATGAACAGATTGATGATAAGAACAAGGCAGACTCTAAGAAAACAGACAAGGAAGTCGTCTAGATATCCAGAACCTTCCGTAGTTATAAAACCAGGCAGCTCAAAACAGGCAGCATTATATCTAAAGGACAAAAATAAGGAGAAGATTCTTGTTGTTACGGATAAAAACATAATAAAACTAGGCATAATGGATGACTTTGTATCTTCACTTAGAAGAGACGGACTTGACTATATTGTTTTCAACAGTATAATTGAAAACCCGACAGTTGATAATATTGTTGAAGGTGCCCAAGTATACAAAATTAATCATTGTGATTCAATAATAGGATTTGGTGGAAGAGCGGCAATGGACGGAGCCAAACTCATTGGAGCAAAAGTTTCTAATAGAAAAGATATCTATGCCATGAAGGGAAGGAACAAGTTGAGGAGAAAACTTCCAACCTTTGTTGCAGTGCCTACATTGGCAGGAACGGGAAGCGAAGCTGATTTCAAGGCTGTAATTACGGATACCAACAGGTTTGAAAAGATTACAATTATAGATAAGAAGCTTCTGCCTGAAATTTCCTACTTGGATTCAAACTTAATGAAGGAATTGCCGTCACAAGTCCTTGCTTATTCAGGAATGAATCTTCTTGCCAAGACTGTAGAATCATATTTGAGTAAATACTGCAATAAAACAGCTGAAAATTTTTGTATTGAAACTACAAAGATTGTTTTTGAAAACCTTGAAGCTTTCCATGTAAATAGAATGGATACGGAAGCAGGAAGCAGTCTTTTTACTGCATCTTATTATTCGGGCAAGGCAAATATGGTTGCCCTTACGGGATATGGAGACCTTATTGGCTATTACTTAAGCGATGCATATGGAATTTCCCACAGCTATGTTTTGTCGGTAATATTTCCACATTTACTTGAAATATCAAAGGATAAGATTTTAAAAAAGCTTTCAAATCTTGCGGTTATTGTAAATCTTGGAAGTGAAGATGAGGATGAAACAATTCTTAGTGATAGATTCATATCCAAGATAAAGGAAATGAATGCTAACATGGGCATTCCTGAACATATTAAAGGATTAAGAGAAAGAGATATAAAAGTCATAGCAGGAATAATTGAGAAAAACAGCAATCCGGTAGTGCCGGCACCTAAAATATTGGGTTCCGAAGATTTTGAAAAGCTTCTTTATTCAGTTCTTTTAAATAAGGAAGAAGATGAAATAGCCCATAGTGATATTGATTTGGACTAGTATGGTATAATTCTAATAAGGAGTTGGTTTTATGATAATCAAAGAAATAGAAAAGAATTTATTGAAATTTATATTTGATCCGAGAAATGACAATAAATTTGGCTACAATATTTTTGTACTAATTGACGGGAAAAAAGCCTTAATGATTGATTCGGGTTACCGTATGCACAGCACCGAGGTTAAGGAAAACCTTGAAGAAAAGGGAATAACCATTGAGAGTGTAATAATAAGTCATTTCCACCTTGATCATATAAATGGTTTAAACGAATTGCCCGATGCACATATCATAGGCAGTGCCGACTATGAAAAGACTCTGGATATATACGTCGATGCCGAAAAACATCATATATACACTCCTGATATAAAAATCGATGATATATACAGTTTTAAATTCGGTGATTTTGACATAGAAATCAAATCTTTTCCTGGTCATGCAAACTGTAGTTTGTTGACCACTATCAACAATAAATATGTTCATGTAGGAGACGAACTAATGTTTTCAAATGAAGGTGTGCCTGTACTTCCTTTAATCGAGAAAAGCCATATAAAGAGACATATTACTTCTCTCGAGAAGCTTAAGGATTATACCAAATATATCATATTGCCAAGCCATGGTAAAATAATAAGAGATAAAGATTTGCTTCTTAAGGATATAGAGAACAGGCTAAAGTATTTGAAAGCTGTTGACTCGAAATCCAAGAAAATATCCTATGAGGAAGCTGTCAAGGAATGTGATGAAGAGTTTTTACACTCGGAATATCATGAAATAGTTTATAAGGGTTAAATGTATAATTAATGGAATAGTCCCAATGGGGCTATTTCTTTGTATAAAAATTTCATTAAATTTGTAGGAAATAACAATATCTTTGATAAAATCCTTTGAGGAGTAAGAAATGATAGGAAATATTACTAAAATAACTGAAGAGATATCTGGAGAACTTATTGAAATGAGTGAAAAGATATTGAACAGGCCAGAACTAGGGAATGAAGAATATTTTGCATGTTCCATTTATGTCGATATTTTAAGAAAATATGGATTCCAGATTGATGAAAAATATCTAGGCGTAGAAACAGGTTTCAAAGCTGTATATGATTCCAAGAAAGAAGGGCCAACAATAGCATACCTAGCGGAATATGATGCATTGCCGGGTATTGGACATGGCTGTGGACACAATATTCTGGGTACTGTAAGCACCGGTGCAGGAATAGTTCTAAAGCATCTTGTAGATGACATTGGTGGCAATGTTGTGGTTTTTGGAACACCTGCAGAAGAAACATGCGGAGCAAAGGTAGAATTTGCAGATAAGGGTGCCTTTAATGATATTGACATTGTTATGATAGCTCATCCAAGCAATGCATATTCCAAAAGTGGAACCTCATTGTCAATGGAAGCATTGCAGTTCGAATTCAGAGGTAAAACCGCCCATGCTGCTTCATCACCTGAAAAGGGAATAAACGCCCTTGATGCCGTGATAAACACCTTTAATAACATCAATGCACTTAGACAACAGATAAGAACAGATGCAAGGATTCACGGAGTAATACCAGAAGGAGGAGAAGCTGCAAACATTATACCTGATTATTGTGTGGCAAGGTTTTATGTTAGAGCCAAGACCAAATCATATTTAAATGAACTTGTTGAAAAGGTTAAGAACTGTGCTCGGGGTGCATCACTTGCAGCAGGAACTACTCTGGAAATTTCAAACTATGAATACAGTTATGACAACCTGGTTACAAATGAAACCCTTTCAAAAGTTTTTACCAGCAACCTTGAAAAAACAGGTATTAAAAGAATTTTTAACTCAGATGATTCACTTGGTTCTGTAGATGCAGGGAACGTAAGTCATAAATGTCCTACTATTCATGCTTATTTCGATATAACAAACGACAGGAACATAACCGGTCATACGATTGAATTCAGGGACAGTACAAAAACTGAATATGCCTACAACAATATGAAAAAAACCATAATCGCCCTTGTGTATACAACGGTAGAAGTAATAGAAGACGAGGTTCTTTTGGAAAAGATTAAAAGAGAATTTGAAAAGACAGAGAAATAATAATAATAATTAAGCTTGTATTTAAATTTGAAAAAATAAAATTACATACTGTAATGGGCATAGTAGTGTCATTTTCTGGAATTATTCTTGTTGTCATGGGAGCGGGCAAAAACATAGCAATGGGCAGCAGCTTTTTATCTGGAAATCCAATGATTATGATGGCAACTTTTTCATGGGCTGTATATTCTATATTAATCAGGAAATATCTTGAAAGGTATTCTCCTTTGATAATAACTGCATATGGTTTAATAATCGGCATGATTTCCATGTTCATATTCTGGTCAGGAAATATTGAACTTCATATTTTAAAAGAAATATCGCCAATGACAATATTTTCAATCATTTATTCAGGGACATTGGCGCTTGGTATTGCATCTGTATTCTGGAATATTGGAATATTGAAAATCGGTAATGCAAAGACTTCAATATACAACAATATTACACCTGTAGTTTCAGTTGTCTGTGGAATCATAGTATTAAATGAAAAATTTGGTCTCGTCCAGGGAATTGGAAGTTTGTTAATCCTGTTTGGATTGTTTCTTACCAAGTTAAGGGATAAAAGGCAAGAGGCTGTTATTGAGAAAACCAATAGAAAAGCATAAAAAAATCGTTCATTATTGCCTATAATGAACGATTTACTATTTAACATTCATTATTAAAAAGGTATAATTTAAGAGTACGTTTCAGTAAATTAATCAATTGTATCTCAACAAAGTTATAAAGTACATAAGTACTTTAAATATAGGAGGTATGAAAATGAAAAATATTACAAAGCGACTATCCTTAGTTTTAGCGATAATTCTTATTTTTTCAATTTTATCACCTGTAGCATTTGGTGATGAAACTACTCAGAAAACAATTACCATTCTTGCTACATCAGACCTGCATGGCAGGATCTATCCCCATGACTATGCCCTTGATGCTCCGGACAGTGATGTTGGAATTGCAAAGGCTGCAGCCGTAATAGCTTCCGTTAGGGAAGAAGCAGTAAACGTCATAGTAATAGACAACGGGGATAC
>JAUVAG010000055.1 GCA_030591825.1 Dethiosulfatibacter sp. | reverse complement strand
TATATTACCCCAGAGACATACCTTATCTCCGTACTTCTCCTTCACCATCTTTAAATCCATGGCACCAGGCTCAATTGGGTGAAGACAGTTCATTCCAAGTGTCATGATATCATCCATTAAAGGCATGAGGTTTCCATCGCCGTGAAATACCCATGTTGAAAGCTCAGGTTTTACATCCTTTCCTCCAAACTTGATGTTTCCTGTTTTTGAAAAGGCTACAAAGATTACTCCGTCAAGGAAAATGAAACATACTACCTGGATTATGGCTCCGAAGTATTTAGCTATGAAAAGGTAGACGTTCATAACAAATGTCGCTGTAGCTTCCGCATTGATTACACTTGATCCGATTATTATTGCGAAAATTAGTATTGGTACTGCAATAAGACTGATTCTAAAGTTCGGTACAAATGCAAAAAGAATCCGCTTAACGCAAATCCCTTCTACATATCTATATATTCAATTCATGAATCAATACAAATATTACTGTTCAATGTTATTCTTAGCCACAAGTTCAACTACCTCGTCGCAGGTGCTCATTTCAAGAGCTTTTTCAACTAATTTTTTCATTTCTTTCTGATTCAGCCTTCCAATGATCTCTCTGGTTTCAAAGATCCTGGAAGAGCTCATGCTGAATTCATCAAGACCGAGACCTATCAGTAGTGGTACTGCATATTTATTGGATGCCATTTCTCCGCACATTCCCACATGTTTCCCTTCCTTCTTTGCTGCATCAATAATATTTTTAATCAGAATCAACAACGATGGATTCAGCGGCTGATAGAGATAGGACACCTTCTCGTTCATCCTATCGGCAGCAAAGGTATACTGGATCAAGTCGTTTGTACCTATTGAGAAAAAGTCAGCTTCCTTTGCGAATTTATGTGCCAGAATGGCGGCAGATGGGATTTCAACCATCATTCCAACTTCAATATCCTCATTTATCTTGCATCCCTCTGAAACAAGGCTGTCCCTGCACTGGCTGAAAACAGCCTTTGCCTTCCTGAATTCATCAATTGTGGCAATCATAGGAAACATTATCTTCAGATTTCCATGTATACTGGCTCTGATCAGCGCCCTCACCTGGCATTTGAACATGTCTTCCTCGTCAAGACAAAGCCTTATGGCCCTGTTTCCAAGAAAAGGATTCATTTCTTCCCCAATGTCAATATAATCTATTTTCTTGTCTCCCCCTACATCCAGGGTCCTTATGACTACAGGTCTGCCGTCCATCTTTTCCAGCACTTCCCTGTAAGTTTCAAACTGTTCATCCTCATCGGGACAGGATTTTCTGTTCATAAAAAGAAATTCCGTTCTGTAAAGTCCTATGCCTTCTCCTCCGTTTTCAAGAACACTGTCCAAGTCATCTATTGAACCGATGTTTCCTGAAATCTTGACTTTGAAACCGTCCCTTGTCTCTGATTCACTGTCCTTCAAGCTTTCAAGAAGTTTTCTTCTTTCAGCAAACTCCTTTTTCTTAATAAAGTATTCATCAAGGTCCTCGTCAGATGGATTCAGAATTACACTTCCTTCATCACCATTCAAGATTACCTCATCACCGGTTTTACAATAATATATGAAATTTCCAGACACCACAACATAAGGTATTCCAAGGCTTCTTGCGATAATCGCACTGTGGCTGGTCCTTCCTCCAATCTCAGTTACTATTCCCTTAACCAGATTCCTGTCGAGCTGTGCAGTATCAGAAGGGGTCAAGTCATGAGCAGCAATTATTACTTCCTCATTAAAAGATATATTCATATATCCCTTTCGCCCAAGTAAATGGCCTATCACCCTCTCCTTTATATCTTTCAAATCTGTAGCTCTTTCTCTCATATAGCTGTCATCCATCTCATCAAACATTGAAATATATTTATTCATTACTGTTTCATAGGCTCTTTCTGCATTAAGCTTCTCCACATTAATGATTTCTTCCGTCTGCTCAATGATTACAGGATCTTTTAGTATTTCAATGTGTGCATCAAAAATTGCTCCCTCACTTGGATGATGAGCCTTGACAATATTGTTCCTTATTTTTTCTATCTCAACAAGGCTTTCATCCAAGGCTGCTCTAAATCTGTTTATCTCAACTGTTACATCAGCTACCAACTTCCCATCAGTTTGGAAAACAGCCTTTTCAAACTTGTATATCATCGAATTTGATATACCAGGGCTAATACCCACTCCATCAAATCTCATATCTCTTACCTCATTCATACTTGTATTTCAAAACCTTTTCAATAAATACATCCACCAGTTCAGGATCAAATTGTGTTCCTGAACCATTTACCAGTTCTGTCACTGCTATATCATTTCCCAAAGCTTTCCGATATGGCCTGTCGTTTGTCATTGCGTCATATGCATCAACAATAGCTATTATCCTTGACTCTATAGGGATGTCCTCACCCTTCAACCCTCCGGGATAACCTGATCCATCCCATCTCTCGTGATGGGCCAGGACATAGTTTGCCATAAATGCATATTCATTAACAGACCTCAATATCTGATAGCCTGCCTCGGAATGCCTTTTAACCTCACTCCATTCAATGTCAGTCAGTTGACCTTTCTTGTCGAGTAATTCAGGATCAATAGCTATCTTACCTATATCATGTCTCAAACCCGTTATATATATCTCTGCCGTTTTATCCGGTTTCAATCCAAATTCTTCAGCTATTTTCCCGCTTAACCCGGCTACATTCCTGGAATGCTCTTCTTCAATTGAATTCATGTTGTACAATGTTTCCATAATCTTTTCAATTGTTGCCTTACGCATCTTCTGGCTTTCAAAAAGCTTGTTCTTGTACATTTCCTCTTCCGCTTTTTTGAATGTCTTGGCAACCATTTCCTCACATTCCTTGGTTCCAACTCCGCAGGAAACTGAAATATTTATCAGTCCTACCTTCTCAGTTGAAGCACCAAGGGATATCCTTTCCGCTATCACCAATGCCTCTTCCCTGTTTGTTTTAGGAAGTAGGACGACAAATTCGTCACCACCGAGTCTGGCGATGATCTCATCACCCCTACATTCCCTCTTTATTGCATTCGCAACCTTAATGAGAAGCTCGTCTCCTTTATCATGTCCAAAGGCATCATTGACCAGCTTCAATCCATTTACATCTATCATTATAATGCTAATCGGTAGATTTCTAGCAATATCAAGCCTCTTGAGCTCAGTTTCATAGAATCTTCTGTTATACAGTCCAGTCAGATGATCATGATGGCTCATGTGCTCAATTCTGTCCAGTGATCTTTTCAATTCTGTAATATCTATCATCATTGTAAGATAAAATTTCTTGCCGTGACTTTCTATGATTTCTCCATAAAGGAGACCATCCAGAATACGACCATCCCTTGTTCTTAATTTAAGATTGGATTCCTCTATCTTCACTTCATCATCCAATACTCTCAACATCTCTTCCTGTTGATCCGCCATAGGGAAAAGACCCAACTCCATAAATGATCTGCCTATTATTTCATGCCTGGAATACCCTGTAGCATCAACAAAAGCATCATTGACTTCTGTAACTACTTTTTCAGGTAAACTACTTACAGCCATAAGGGCAGGATTACTTCTAAATATTCTATCAAATTTCTGATTGGCTTCCTTTATTCTTGTAATATCTACGTTCATGCCTACAACCCTGTTGGGTTTACCATTGTCATCTGTATCGTAGCTTTTTCCTCGTCCTGAAATCCACTTCCAGTCTCCGTTCTTACATAAAACCCTGAACTCTTCCTCATAAGGCTGACTATTTTCAATTTGCTCCATGATTCTAGGCAAAACGTCCCGATTGTCATCAGGGTGCATCAAATCTATGAGCGCATCAATATTGAATTCAAGCTCACCTTCCTCATAACCCAACATATTAGAAAAAACACTGTTAAAATATACTTCTCCTGTATATAAATCCCAGTCCCAGAATCCGTTTTCACTTGCATTCATTGCAAGCTCCATACGGTTATGACTCAACATAAGCTTCTGTTCTGCCCTTTTCTTTTCAAGAAACAATCCAATCTGCGAGGCGTATAACTCAACGAGACCAATCCTATTCAACAGTTTTCCTTTAGGCATAATCATGGTGAAATCACCTAAGACCCTGCTGTTGCTCATAATCTTTACAACTACTGCCTGGCCCAGACTAAATGTTTTCTCAATCATGTCAACCACTCTTCTGGGAATCACATCTCCAACAAGGCTATGAACATTATCAAAGCAGGTCAAGGATTTACCCTTGAGCTTTTCCTCCCTTAACCTATCGCAATCCCATTTTCTTCCAATAATATTAAATCCCAGCAATTTACCTGCCCTTGTAATATGATCATGTATTCCAGATGCAGCTACCGTAGTAAACTCCCTTTCGTTTTTATCAAAAAGATTAAAGACAGCATACTTGGCTTCTGAAATCAAAAGCATCTTATCTGTTATCATTTTATAGTCAATGTCTTCGCCCTCATGCTCCATCATCCATCTTGACATGTTTGATATCTCCATCTCAATAGATATATCAGTGAACAAAGTAACAAAATAGTTCTTTTCTGGTGAAAATACCTTTATATGATAATGTTTGTTCAAAGGTTCGGAGTATTGCTCGATTTCCCTGGCTTCACCACCTAAAGCGACTTCCCCGTAAAAAGATATCCAGTCAAACTCTCCACCCACTATTCCCGGAAGTACCTCGGTAACCCTATTATTCAAAACACCCTTGCTTTTCAGACCCGTATACTTCTCAAAAGTTTCATTTACATCAATAAAAGTATAATCTACAGGAATACCCTTGGAATTCAATACAATTTTATGGAGCCCGTATCCCATTGATTCATTGATTATCCTTTTATAGAAATCTTCACTAATTATATCAGACATGATTCTCACCTCAAGGTTATAGTAATACTCGAATTATATCATACCTCCCCATCATATCAAAAGAATAAAGTTGCAGGACATTAAAAGAGAACAGGCAATACTCTCGCCCGTTCCCATTTATGTCTCCTTGTTTATTTGATTTTTACAAGGAGATAGATCTCTGCATTGTATCGATACTCATCATCACTGTTGTATATGTCAAGATATTGAACAACCACTTTAATTGCTCCCTTGTCGTTTTCCGAAACAACCTGGGCCTCTTCAATAGGAATCATTTCAGAGTTCAAGTAGTAGTCTTCGAATTTTGCAATTATTTCACTGCTTGTAATATCGATGATTTTCATGTCATTATGATCATATACAGAAATCGAAAAATCTTCCTCTCCAGTCTCTTTAACAACCCGGTATTCTATTCCATCATCAACAAATATATACTCATCGGGTCCTCTGTCGTACTCGTAGAACTCAACACGAGTCTTAACAAACCAGTCATAGCCGCTTATGTCCACCATCTCATCCATATTTGTACTTATGTAGATATACTCTCCGTCATCTCTGGAATATTTAACCGGTTCACGGTAGGGTGAAAATCCAAAAACATCGTCAAAATCCCTGTAATAGTCGAACTCATCAGGCATCCACTCAATATTGTCTTCATAATCCATCCTGTTAAGATACCTGGTCACTTCAGTAATCTTCTTCTTTGCATCCTCGTCAATATCCGGATTTGGAACAATCTCGCCATCCACAAGCATTCCGTTATTAATCAGAACATTTTCAAGAATCCTGACCTGGCTTGTTCTGCTTACAGTGAATGCATCCACCGGCGGAACTATTGAAATCACTATGCATATTATGAGAACCATGGGAACAATTCCATTTTTCTCAACAGACTTGAAGTTGAATACAAGACCGGATATGAAGGCAAATATTCCAAAGATTATCACAAAATACCTTCCATGAGTAAGTCCAAAGTCTCCTATCTTCAAAAAGGAATTCACTGTCTGGAACAATACGATTGGAAGAAGGACCTTTGGAAAAATCTTTCTGAATATCCTTGCAAACTGGTTTTCAAGTTTGCTTGCCAGGATATATAGAAGTATGACAACTACAATATATGACACAAGCATGGGCTCCAGGAGTGCATCCTCCCAAAAGCTTCCCCTGATATTCAAGACTATGTACATAAGAAGTATCATGGTGAAAATCATCGACAGAGGTATTATTATGTATGATATGAGTATCTCAAGAAATTTGGGACAAAATGTCGCCTTCGATACTTCATCTGCAACAGCATCCACCTCACCATCTTCTTTCATAAGATCCCTTTTTCCAGGATATCTTGGAGTCAGGGACAGAAAATACATTACGGCAAAGAGAACGAATACGATATTTGCCGTATGGGGATAGATCTTTTCGTTTACCGAAAAAAGCAACTGGTCCGTAGCTCCGTAAATCATTGAAAGTCCTGACATCATAACTCCCGAAAAGAACATTGATATGAAGAAAGACTTGAAGCCTGCCATGAAAGTTTCATTGAAGGTTATCCTGCTTTTGATTGAAGGCACCCACAAGAATCCAACCAAAAGTCCAAATAGGGCAACCGCCGTCTTTATTCCAATCTCCATGCTGAGCTCTGGAACATTCAAGATTGTCAGATAATATCCAAATGTCAATAAAAGTGTAAGAACCATGAACATTATCCTTGCAATACTTTTTGTATAAAACCTTTCATATGCCATCTGTAACACTATGCTGAGAAATGCTCCTACGATTAAGGTCACAAGATATTTTTCGTAATCAAAACCCCCTTCATTTATCATCATTCCATTGAGTATTGCTACTGCAATGAGAAATGCTGCTGTCAGAGGAAACCTTCCAACGGCATCTGAAAACCCTTGGATTCCGGCTTTGAATCTATCATAAAGTTTCATTAAATCACCTTCCTTATAAACTATTATACCCTAGAAAAAAGAAAGTGGAAATCATTATACAAGAAAGCAGCTACGCTGCGTTAACCGGGTCACGCTTCATGTGACCATAGCGGTTATTAAGAGGTCGTAGAAAGTTTCCTTAACGGCGTAATACCAACGCTTCAAGGGATTACGCATTTTTAACT
>JAUVAG010000048.1 GCA_030591825.1 Dethiosulfatibacter sp. | reverse complement strand
TTCATGTCAAAAAACATAAAAAAAAATATAGTTTTTTAAAAAATATAAATATAAGCGTTGAAAATACTGGCTTATATAGTTAACGTATGATTTTTGTAAGTAAGTATACAAATGGTAACTATATATCCATTTTGGTACATAATAACTTAAAAGTGCGATATTGTACATAGTTTAACAATGTATTATTATAGGGACATAGAAATAGTAATTATGTATGATTCACACAGGAGGAAAAAATGAATTTTGATCTAAGTAAAGAACAACAATTGGTTGTTCAAACAGTAAGAGAATTTGCACAAACAGAATTGGAGCCACAAGTAGCAGAAGCAGATTAGACAGGCGTGTTTCCAATAGACCAGTACAAGAAAATGGGTGAAATAGGACTACTTGGCCTTCCTTTCGGAACAGAGTATGAAGGAGCAGGCGGAGACTATCTTTCATATATCCTTGCAGTAGAGGAAATATCAAAGGTTGATGCTTCAGTAGGTATATCATATTCTGTACAGACATCTCTTAATATGTCAGCAATAAGCACTTATGGATCTGAAGATCAGAAGAAGAAATATCTTCCGGATCTTTGTACAGGAAGAAAGATAGGTTCGTTCGGACTTACAGAGCCAGGCGCTGGAACTGATGCAGCAGGAGTTAGAACTGTAGCAGTTAAGGATGGAGACAATTATATACTAAACGGACAAAAATGTTTCATTACAAACAGTCCTATAGCAGATACTTTTGTAATATTTGCCATGACTGACAGATCAAAAGGAACTAAAGGATTATCAGCTTTCATAGTTGAAAAGGCTTTCCCAGGAATTTCAATAGGAAAAATTGAAGACAAGATGGGAATAAGATCAGCTCAAGTTGGTGAAATTATAATGGAAGACTGTGTAGTACCTGCTGAAAACCTTATGGGAAAAGAAGGAAAAGGATTTGGTATTGCTATGAAGACTCTTGACGGTGGAAGAATAGGTGTTGCGGCACAGGCTCTTGGAATAGCAGAAGGAGCAATGGACCACACTATAGCATATATGAAAGAAAGAAAGCAGTTTGGAAGAGCAATTCACAAGTTCCAGTATCTTCAATTCAGAATGGCAGACATGAAAGCTAAAATCGAGCAGGCAAGATATCTTGTATACAAGGCTGCAATGGACAAGAATAATGGAAAGCCATATGCTGAATCAGCAGCATTGGCCAAGATGGTTGCATCAGACTGTGCAATGGAAGTTACAACAAACTGTGTACAAATGCACGGTGGATACGGATTCATCAAGGATTATCCAGTAGAGAGAATGATGAGAGATTCAAAAATCACTCAGATCTATGAAGGAACAAACGAAGTTATGAGAATGGTTATCTCAGGAAACATGTTTAGATAATTGGGAGGAATAAAGATATGAATATAGTTGTTTGCGTAAAACAAGTACCAGATACAAATGAAGTAAAGATAGATCCGGTAAAAGGAACACTTATCAGAGACGGAGTTCCATCAATAATCAATCCGGATGACAAGAATGCAATTGAAGAGGCTTTACGCCTTAAGGATAAGCATGGTGCAAATGTAACAGTTATTACAATGGGACCACCACAGGCAGAAGTTGCACTTAAGGAAGCAATAGCAATGGGCGCTGATGATGCAATACTTATTTCAGACAGAGCTTTTGCAGGATCTGATACTCTTGCAACTTCAAGAACTCTTGCAGGTGCAATAACTAAGCTTGATTTTGATATAGTAATGGCAGGTAGACAGGCGATAGACGGAGATACTGCACAGGTAGGACCTGGAATCGCTGAAAGTCTTAATCTTCCACAGGTAACTTATGTTGAAAATGTAGAATTTGATGGGAAAAATCTTAAAATAAGAAAAGCTCTTGAAGATGGATATGAAGTGCTTGAAGTACAGACTCCATGTTTATTGACTGCAATTGATTCGCTTAATGAACCAAGATACATGCAGATGAAAAACATATTTACAGCTTATGATAAAGAAGTAATTATGTGGAATGCAAGCGACATTGATGTAAATCCTGAGCACCTTGGACTAAAAGGTTCACCTACCAAGGTTAAGAAGACTTGGACTAAGGAAACAAAGGGATCTGGAGAAATAGTAGAATTGCCTGCTAAGGAAGCAGCAGCAGTTGCAATTTCAAAGCTGAAAGAAAAGCACTATATTTAATGTGGAGGTTTCGATAATGAATATAAATGAATATAACGGCGTTTGGGTTTATGCTGAACAAAGAGATGGAGAATTACAAAAAATAGGACTTGAGCTTCTTGGTAAAGCAAGAGAAATTGCAGATGGCATTAATGAAGAATTAACAGCTGTATTACTTGGAAACAATATGGATGATACAGCTAAGGAACTTCTTGCATACGGTGCTGACAAGGTAATATATGTAGAAGATGAGAAACTTACTCACTTCACAACAGATGCTTTCACAGAAGCTATTTGCAGTTTGGTTGAATCAGAAAAGCCAGGAATGATGCTTGTTGGAGCTACTTACCTTGGAAGAGACCTGGGACCTAGAATTGCAGCAAGAATAGGAACTGGACTTACCGCAGACTGTACGGCTCTTGCTACAGAAGAAGAAACAGGACATCTTATGATGACAAGACCAGCATTTGGTGGAAACCTAATGGCTACAATCATGTGTACGGAGCACAGACCTCAGATGGCAACAGTGAGACCTGGAGTTTTCGATATGATTGCAAAGGATGAGTCAAGAGTTGATGCATCAAAAATAGACAAAAGAACTACAACATTCTCTGATACTGTTGATAGAATAAAAGTAATTGAAGTAGTAAAAGAGCTTAAAGACACAGTGGACCTTACTGAAGCTGAGTTTATAGTTTCAGGTGGTAGAGGTGTTGGTAGCGCGGAAAACTTCAAGCAGTTGGAAGAATTGGCTCACGCATTAGGCGGAACTGTATCAGGTTCAAGAGCCACAATAGACAATGGATGGTTGGCTCATGACCTTCAAGTTGGACAGACAGGAAAAACTGTAAGACCTTTGGTTTATGTAGCATGCGGTATATCAGGAGCTATTCAACATTTAGCAGGAATGCAGGACAGTGACTATATAATTGCTATAAACAAGGATGCTGATGCACCAATACATGGAGTAGCTGACTTGAGTCTTGTTGGAGATTTGAACAAGCTTGTTCCTGAGTTCACTGCACAGCTTAGGGCAATGAACAAATAGTAGCAATCAAGAGACGATATTATTGCAGCTTAGGAAAGTTTAAATATGAATATCACACTTAAGCATTGTGATATTCGTTAAATGATAACTTTCCACGCGTTCGAACAACGACTTGTGTCGTTGACACAGCGTAGCTGCTTTCTAGGTATGTGGAATTAGACAGACGCATAATTACTATATGATCGGATGATATATACAATATTAAATAATTGAAATATGAAATATGATAGACCCTGGATTTAGGGTCTATTTTTTTTAGCTCTATGAAGGCTTGAAAATCCATAATAGGCTTTCTTTTAAATTGTAATGGTTATATAATAAATATATACAAGGAAAGGATTGATATTATGGAAAAAACAATTAAAAGAACAGCTGCATGGTTAGGAACAGGCTTCATTGTTCTTCTGGCAGTAATAATAATAAACCAATTACATAGTGTTTTTATAGTCACCTCAGCGGTAAACATAAACCTTGGAAGGATAGTCACAGGAATTTTGGCCCTATTCTTCTTTGGAATATTTACAATGCCTTTAATAGGATTTATGAAGCTTAGAAAACCTCTGGAAATACCGGAGATGGAAGACGAGGTTGCCTATGGGAAGTATTTGACTACAATTAAAAAGAGGCTTGTGAAGAATCCAATGCTTAAGGATACGAACTATGAATTTGAAGAAGAAAAAGAAGTAAGGGAACAGATTATTTCAGCATACTCTGTGCTTGACTGTGAAGCGGAAAAAATAATAAAGGAAACAGCGTCTACTGTTTTCATAACCACTGCAGTATCTCAAAATGGTGTACTAGACGGTCTATTTGTGATGACCAGTCTGTCTAGAATGGTCTGGAAGGTAAGCCATATATATAATCAAAGACCGAATATCAAGGATATATTCCAGTTATATATAAATGTAGCGGTAACTGTACTCATGGCAAGGGAAATAGAGGACCTTGCAATACTTGACGAGCAGCTTCAACCTGTAGTGAATTCCCTCATAGGTGGAACCATCGGAACTCTTGTGCCCGGAGCGGCAGCTGTTTCAAACCTCATAGTGAGCTCAGTAATTGAAGGCTCTGCCAATGCGCTTCTTGCATTGAGGGTAGGAGTTATTGCGAAGAAGTATATGACAAGGCTTGAAAAAGAGGACAAAAGGTTAATAAGAAGATCTGCAACACTTGAAGCCTGCAAGCTTTTAGGTTCAGTGGTTCAGGTGAATTCTGTAAACATAGTCAAGTCTTTTGTCAAGGCGTCAAAAAGGGCAACCATAGACAAGACCATTGATGGGATAAAGACAGGGGCGGACAAGACCATAGATGGAATAAAGACAGGAGCCGGTAGGACCGGCAATTTTGTAAAGGAAATCTTCAAAAGGGACAACAAAGATGATGAATAGAGGTAAAGGCGACATAGTCGCTTTATCTTGATAGAAATACAGGTTTGATGTACAATGGTCAGGGTAACGCAATAAAAAATTAAAATTAATAAACGATAATAGATGACAGGAGAAACAACATGGGAATATTGATTACAGGTGGAGCAGGGTATATTGGAAGCCATACGGTTGTAGAGCTGTTGAATGACGGATACGAGGTTGTAGTTGTAGACAATTTCAGCAACAGCAAGCCGGAGGTTCTTAACAGGATAAGGCAAATAACTGGAAAAGACTTGAAGTTTTATGAAGCAGATATACTGGATGAAAATATAATGGATTCAATATTTAAAGAAAACAATATTGAAGCAGTGGTACACTTCGCAGGATACAAGGCAGTAGGAGAATCCGTTGAACTGCCGCTTAAATATTACTACAACAATCTTACAGGGACACTTGTACTTTGCGAAGTTATGAAAAAGCATGGAGTTAAGAAAATAGTATTCAGCTCATCGGCTACGGTTTACGGGCTAAATAAGTCTCCTTTGACCGAAGGAATGTCCCTTAGTACTACTAATCCATACGGTACAACAAAAATGATGATAGAAATGATACTGAGAGATCTATACAATTCTGACAATAAATGGAGCATATCTCTTTTGAGGTATTTCAATCCAATAGGAGCCCATAAAAGCGGTAGAATAGGTGAAAATCCCAATGGTATACCAAATAACCTTACGCCATATATAACGCAGGTTGCAGTAGGAAAGAGAAAGCAGCTTAGTGTATTCGGAAACGACTATAAAACAAAAGATGGAACAGGAATAAGAGACTATATTCATGTAGTTGACCTTGCAAAAGGACATATCAAGGCACTTGAAAGAGTCCTTGAAACTGAAGAAATCAATGAATTTAACCTTGGTACAGGTACAGGATATACGGTCCTTGAAGTTGTGGAAAACTTTAAAAAGGCTACGGGAATAAACATTCCCTACGAAATAACAGATAGGAGACCTGGTGATATAGACATATGTTATGCCGATGCAGGCAAGGCTAAAGAAATTCTTGGATGGAAAGCGGTCAAATCCATGGAGGACATGTGTCGAGATTCATGGAAGTGGCAGAATGAAAATCCGAAAGGATATGAATAATGACTGGAATTTTTTATCTATTTCTTGTATTTTCCATAGTTGGATGGTGTATAGAAGTAGTATATACATTTATAAAAAAGAGACAGTTCGTAAATAGGGGATTTCTTTACAGCCCTCTGTGTCCAATATACGGCATAGGAATATCTTTGATTTATCTTGCCCTCTCAACCTTTGGTGTCGTATCAGGAAGTGTCTTTGAAGTTGCTGATGTTTTTGTAGTATTCGTACTGATTTTCATTGTAACTTCGACAATGGAATACATAACAGGATATGTACTGGAGAAGCTTTTTCATACGAGATGGTGGGACTATTCAGACAGGAAGTTCAACATAAAGGGCTATGTATGCGTGAGTTTCAGTATCTACTGGGGACTTAGTGGAACGGCACTGGTATTTTTTCTGAAGCATTTTCTAGGAACCTTAGACGTTGAAGGTATTGTAAATGAAACCACAATAAAGGTATCCTACGGACTTATTGCTTTATTGATAACGGACGTATCTTTTACAGTAAGGTCAATGGTGGATTTCAGAAGTTTGATTTTGGAAATAGAAAAATCATCACCAGTCATAGGTGAAATCAAGATACTTATTGATTCATTGAGACCTAAATTTGGAAATTATGTGAGAGTTAATGAATTTAAAAATAGATTTGAAGAAAAAATGCAGCTTAATCCTGTTTATGGATTGAAGAATACTCTAGCTTCAAAGGTAAGAAACTATCAGAATAGTCTAAACAATCTTACGAAAAGCAGACTCTACAGAGCATTTCCGGATATGAAAATAAACTTCAAAAATTTTGAGAAAAGATTCAAAAACTATATGCAGAACAAGAAAGCGTAATTGACGCGTTAAATGTGAAACAAATAGTGACCAAAGCATTTATTAAGGTGCGAAAGAAAGTTACCTCGAAGGCATAATACCAATGATTCAGGGGATTATGCATATTTAATTTTCTTAAGCTTCAAGAAATACATGGACTAAAGGAGAGGTGTACAATTGTTTTATGACAAGCGGTATCAGAAAATTGTTGAAGACATTGTAAGTGACGTGAATTTCAATACGATGAAAAAGGTATATCACCACAGAGACAGTGTATATGAACACAGCCTGAGGGTGTCATACCTTTCATACAAACTTGCAAAAAAACTGCACCTTGACTATGTTTCAGTTGCAAGGGGAGGGCTTCTCCACGATTTTTTCCTCTACGACTGGAGAAAGGAAGGAAAGCTTAGAAGGAAGAAGTTTTTCGAAAAGCACGGCTTCACCCATGCCGCCATATCCCTTAGAAATGCAGAAAAACATTTCAAACTCAATGATAAGGAAAGGGATATTATCCTAAAGCACATGTTCCCTTTGAACATTACTCCACCTAGAACAGCTGAAAGTTGGTTGGTAATGCTGGTGGACAAGTATGTTGCAGCCAAGGATTATCTGGTATAGGAATTATGAAAAGAAAAAATTAAACTAAAATTCGATTCACGTAATATAAATTAAGGCTCTGTTAGACTTTAGTGTTGTTACTCGTATAATTTAAAAGAGAGAAGTATCCTCCTCTCTAAAATGCGGTCTGTGGTATCAACCATAGTTTAAAGTACCTAGTGAATTGAGTGCTTTGAACTGTCACGTTTTGTTTTTCA
>JAUVAG010000276.1 GCA_030591825.1 Dethiosulfatibacter sp. | reverse complement strand
TCATATTGTAACCGGGATAAAAACAAATATGGCTTCCCTGACACCATACTATGCATTGATTGTAATAATACTTGGTGCAATCCTTCCTTTCAAGAACAGGACATGGAACAAGACAAAGGTGGACATGGTTTTTTCAATATTCAAAATCTTTGGAGTGGCAGTTGCAATCATGGCTATCTTCAATATTGGTCCTGCTGCACTCTTCACACCTGACATGATACCTTTCCTCTTCAACAAACTTGTCATTCCAGTAGGACTTATCGTTCCCGTTGGAGCAATATTCCTTACATTCCTTGTGGGATATGGTCTTCTTGAATTCATAGGAATAATCATGGAACCTGTAATGAAGCCAATCTGGAAAACTCCAGGTAAATCAGCAATAGATGCTGTTGCTTCATTTGTTGGTAGCTATTCAATCGGACTATTAATCACGAACAGAGTCTTCAAAGAAGGAAAATACACAATCAAGGAAGCCTGCATAATAGCCACAGGATTTTCAACGGTTTCAGCAACATTCATGATAGTGGTCGCTAAGACTCTTGGACTCATGGAACAATGGAATGTATATTTCTGGTCAACACTTGCTATCACCTTCATAGTTTCAGCAATAACCGTTAGAATCTACCCACTTAGCCAGAAAAGCGATGAATATATAGTAGATAATCCTGATATACATGTAAAAAAAGAAGGAAACATATTTTCAAATGCGTGGTCCGAAGGAATGGATGCAGCTGAAAATTCAACTCCATTCATGCAGAACATGTTCGAAAACTTGAGAGACGGATTCAAAATGACAATGGGAATTCTTCCTTCAATACTTTCCATAGGATTGTTTGGACTTCTTCTCGCAAAATATACACCGGTCTTTGATATTATAGGATACATATTTTATCCTTTCACCTTCCTAGCAAGAGTTCCTGATCCCATGCTGGCAGCAAAGGCTGCAGGCCTGGGAGTGGCAGAAATGTTTCTTCCCGCATTGCTGGTTGCAGGAGCAGACATTATTACGAAATTCGTTATAGGCATTGTAAGCGTTTCGTCCATACTCTTCTTCTCGGCATCGATACCATGTATTTTATCAACAGAAATACCAATCACCATAAAGGAAATACTTATAATATGGGCCGAAAGAACGATACTAACAATACTAATAGCTTCGCCTGTAGCCTACCTCTTGTTCTAACAACAACTAAAATATGGTAAAATAGAGTATCTACATAGATGCTCTATTTTTTTACATTCAAATAAGACCAATACTATTGAAAGGATGATAACATGAGTCTTAAAAAGAAAATAACACTTATGATTGGATTAATCATCATAATATTTCTTGTAATTATCAGTGTGTTCATATATTCAATATCAGCAAGAGTGCTAAACAATGAAGCTGAAGAATACATGGAAGTACAGCTTCTGAGAGCGCAAGAAAGAATCGACCTGCTGGTTGAATCCATACAACAGGAAACAGAGCTTCTTGCCAGGGACGCCCAGGTAGCGAAATTCCTCAATAGTGAAATCGAAATGGAAAACCTCAATGATTATCTTTCAAACAAAATGGATGAACTAAACAACGAAAGAAACTACTATATGGACCTCTTCATCATTGATACCAAAGGATTTATTATGTCCACAACAATGAAGGAAGCAATCGATCTTGATCTCTCCGACAGGGATTATATTAAAAAATCAATTGAAACAAAAAAGTTGGTAACCAGCGACATACTTCATGCAAAATCAGATGGATCCATGATAGTAAATACAGTCTACCCAATAAGAAATGAAAACGGTGAGATAATTGCCCTGTCTGGAATAGCCATAAAGGCAGAGGAATTCATCAACTTCATTAAAGATTTCAAACTTGGCACCCTTGGCTACTATGTCATTATTGATTCAAACGGATTCATACTTTCACATATAAATACAGAAAAAATCGGTAATAAGATTGAAAACTCCGATTATGAAATTAATCTTGAAGGAATAGAAAACAACAGCTTTATTAAAGACAAGTCAGGAGACCTCATAAGAACGTACAGACAGATGAACAGCAATAAATGGATACTCATGGCCAATCTTCCGAAAAAAGAACTTGAACAGAAATCAGCTTTACTTCTAATATATGTTCTTGGTCTCGGAGGACTTCTGATAATAGCAGCAATAATTGCAAGCATCATAATCTCTGGAAAGATTTCAAAACCAATAGTTTCAATTACAAACTATATAGACAGCATAACGAGTAGCAGCAATTATCTCGACAAAACCATAGCAAAAACAAAAAATGAATTCACTGGAAAGAAAGAGGACGAGCTTGAGAACCTGAATAATTCATATGAAAATCTTAAAATATATCTGGACAGTAAAAGCTCACTTGAAAAAGACAGTTACGACCTCATAAAAACTTCAAAAGAACTCACAACCTCCATTGAAAAAAAATCTTATGAGACGGCACGATTTATATCAACTCTTTCCCACGACCTTAGAACCTCAATAACTTTGATAAAAGGTTTTTCCCAGGGGCTTATTTCAGACCTTGTAAAGAAAGAAGAAGACAAAAAAAGATTTCTCAAGGAGATTTATGACAGTGCGGAAAACATAGAAAAAATCACCTTTGATATACTCGACTCAACCTATGAGGCACAATACAATCAAAAACTCAACATGGAAAAGATTTCAGTCAATGATTTTTCAGTGGAAATCGCAAAACAGTCAAAAAACTATGTTGAAAACTCAAAAAGAAAATTCACTTCAACAATAACTGTCAGTGAAGATGCAAATGTATATATGGACGTCACCAAAATAAACAGAGTTATAAACAATCTTATTACAAATGCTGTGAAATATTCACAGGAAGAATCCACTGTGGAATTAAATATAGAAGTAGAAGATAGACATATAGTAATTTCAGTAACCGACAATGGTATAGGTGTTTCAGAAAAGGATACAAAATATATTTTTGACATGTTTTACAAAGGTAACAACAAGGACAAAAAAAGCTATGGACTCGGTCTGTTCATTTCCAAGTCAATAATAGACGCCCACGGTTCCGAACTGAAAGTCGAATCCAAAACAGACAAAGGATCCACTTTCTACTTTAAGCTAAAAAGACACAATTGATAAAACAAGAAAGCAGCTTTGCTGCGTTATCCGGGTCACGCTTCATGTGACCATAACGGATATTAAGAGGTCGCAGAAAGTTTCCTTAACGGTGTAATACCAACGCTTCAAGGGATTACGC
>JAUVAG010000281.1 GCA_030591825.1 Dethiosulfatibacter sp. | reverse complement strand
TAATTTCAAAAATAATTACTTTGTGAATATCTTTGATGTATTGTAATTAAACATGTGGATGATTGTAATGCTAGTCAAATAGCGTTTTAATTAAGTTTTCCTATTACTTCTTCAACAGATTCCAATACCTTGACAGAAGAAATCAATTCAGCAGCTTTGTCCATATCCGGATATATTACCCTGTCTTCTTCCATGAAGGTTACTTTTTCTCTGAGAACATCATAAGCTTTTCTAGATCCAACTCCAAGCATTTCTGCATCCTTGAAATCCACTGCCTGTGAAGCGCAAATAAGTTCAATTCCCAAAACATACTGGCCGTGACCTATTATAGTTCTTGCCTTTCTTGCTGCAATGGTACCCATGCTGACATGATCTTCCTGATTTGCTGATGTAGGGATGGAGTCAACACTTGCAGGATGAGCCAAAATCTTGTTTTCAGAAACAACTGCTGCAGCTGCATATTGAGGTACCATGAATCCGCAACATACACCTTCTTTTGGAGTAAGAAAACCAGGAAGTCCGCTTAGCATTGGATTTACAAGTCTTTCTATACGTCTTTCAGATACATTTGCATATTCTGCCATGGCAATACCAAGAGTATCCATTGCTATTGCAACAGGTTGACCATGGAAATTTCCACCTGAGTATGCTTCTTCAGTATCTCCTAAAATTATTGGATTGTCTGTTGCCGAGTTTATTTCTGTTTCTATTACATTAACAACATAGTCCAAAGCCAATCTGCTGGCACCATGAATTTGAGGAGTACATCTTAATGAATAAGCATCTTGCATTCGTTTCTCACCTTGTCTTGTTGTCAATTTACTATCTTTACACAGTTTCAACAAGTTTTCTGCAACATCCAGTTGACCTTTATGAGGTCGTACAAGGTGCATTCTTTTGTCAAAAGCATCCGTAATACCTTCAAGTGCTTCTATTGTCAGCATACAAACTATATCTGCAGTCTTTGACAACACAATGGAATCATATACTGCCAAACTTGCTACTGCAGTCATTGCACATGTTCCATTGATTAAAGCAAGACCTTCCTTGGCCTGTAATATAACTGTTGAAATTCCCGCCTTTTCCATGGCAGCCTTTCCGTCCATTATTTCACCATTATACTCTGCCTCTCCCAAACCTATCATAGGAAGCACCATATGAGCCAATGGACACAAATCTCCACTTGAACCTACTGAACCTTTTTCTCTTATCTCTGGATGTACTCCTTTGTTCAACATATCTATAAGGGTCTGAACAACCAAAAGCCTGATTCCTGAGTATCCTTTTACCAAAGCATTAGCTCTTAGAAGCATTATGCCTCTTGTAATCTCCGTATCAAATGATGCGCCTATGCCGACTGCATCAGCTACAATAAGATATCTTTGCAAATCTTCAAGCTGATCATCTGAAATACTGATGTCGCTAAATTTACCAAAACCAGTATTTATTCCATATATAGCTCTGCCATCATCTAAAAATTTCTCAACTAATTTTCTTGATTTTTTGACCTTTTCTTTTCCTTCATCAGATATATCAACTTTATAGCCATGTCTTGATATCTGCACCACTTCTTCTAAGGTAAGGGTTTCTCCATCTAAATAAATTGTTTTTGACATTATTATCCTCCGATTATTTTTATTTTACCATCCTGTTACCATATCAAGTGCTTCATCTGAAATTTTACCCAATGAATACTCTTCTATTGTCTCTTCAAGAATATTCATTGCTTTTTCAAGCTCACTTTTTTTTATGACCAAAGGTGGTTGAATCCTCAATATATTTTCTGCAAGAAAAATAAGAAGTACTCCTTTTTGCCAGCACCTGTATGTTATTTTTATTGCCGCATCATCGTTGCGTTCCTTTGTTTCCCTATCTTTGACAAGCTCAATGCCGATGGATAGCCCTTCGCCTCTTATATCACCTATTATATCATATTTTTTTTCCATCAGTGAAAACCTTTTTTTGATATAATATCCCATCTTTTTTGCATTGAGCATTAGCTTTTCTTCTTTAATTACATCTATTGTTGCAATTGCAGCCCTTGCACATGTTGAATTACCTTGAACCGTAAAAAGGTGCGCAGGCATATTTAATGAATCAACTATCTCTGCTCTGGCAATAACTGCACTCATTGGCAATCCTGAAGCTATTGATTTTCCTGTAACCATAACGTCAGGAGCTATATTGAAATGCTCTATGGAAAACCATTTTCCAGTTCTGCCAAATCCCTGCTGTACTTCATCCACCATGAATAGAATTCCATTTTCTTTACACAATTTGTATAATCCATCCATATACTCCTGTGGCGGAATTATAAATCCAAGATCCCCTGCTATAGGTTCTATCATTATGCCGGCTACTTCTTCGGCAGGAATATAATTTTCAAATGCCATCTTCATATACTCCAGGCATTCCAGAGAACAATTTTCCCTTTCTTTATTAAAAGCGCACCTGTAACAGTCTGGATAGGGCATATGCTCTATTTCAGGCAATAATGGCCCTATTTTTCTTCTCATATTTAAGCTTATTGCACTTAAAGAAAGTGCTCCGTATGTGGATCCGTGATATCCGCCAATAAATGATATGATTTTACTTCGACCTGTATATGATCTTGCCAGCTTGATTGCACAATCATTGCCATCAGACCCGGATAATCCAAAGCACACCTTCTTATCAAAATCACCTGGTGTTATATCTGTCAACATTTCGGCAAGCTTGACTTGAGCTTCAGCATACATGTAATCTGTAGAAAAATGTATAAAATTGTCAACTTGTTCTTTTATGGCGGCCACTACCTTTGGATGTGAATGACCTGTATTTAATACAGCCGAACTGCTAAAAAGATCGATATATTCATTTCCATCCATATCTTCAATAATAGATCCTCTTCCCTTCTTCATTACCACCGGAAAGTATGGAGCTCTGGAAGCTTTAGATATGACCTTTTCATCTCTTTCAACGATTTCTTCGCATTTATTCACATTTTTTTCCATATAAACTCCATTGATTTCATATTATCAGTTATTTTTAACGAGGAGCCACTCCATCAGGTCCAAATGTTACAAATTCAGCTGGTTGCCACCACAATGGTACCTTGATTGAATCAGTTGTAAGTTTTCCTTTTCCGTTCGCTACGTCTTTTGCAGTT
>JAUVAG010000026.1 GCA_030591825.1 Dethiosulfatibacter sp. | reverse complement strand
GGTTCAAAATTAAACGTCAGCGGTGCAGTCAGTTATGTTTCAAATTTGCTGATTAAAAACTATCATTCATAACATTGTCTGTCTAACAGATTAATAATCACTTGCGAAAGTGATTATTAATTGATGGATTTTTTCCTTTGTTTAACTTTCCGCATGATTGTCTATTAATATTTTGCTGTTTTGCTACCGTTATATTTTTTATATTACATTTTACGGAAACTCAAGGTGGGATACTGTCTTTTTTTGAAGTTACATCTATTATGCTGTCTCTGAATATGTCGGTTTCAATGTTCGAAATAATTGGATTTCTTTCTTTCAGTTTCATGAAGCCGGATTCTTGAAGAGGAATATCTTCTAATTCAGCATCTCTATTTATATCTGAAAAAGGATTTAGTATTAATAGAGCGGAAACTAGTACAAGTAAAAAGATTATTAGAAAAATAGTCTTTTTCATTTCATCACCTCTACCATAATTATATCACTTTTGTAGAGTCTAATTGTTTTTTAGTTTTCATAGTATGCTATAATTGAGTAAATAAAAAAGAAACAGGAGAGGTACTAATGAATAATAATGAGATAATGATAGAATTAAGGGACAACCTTGATCTGGAAACAACAGATATGGCGGAAATATTTAATCTTGGAGATTATGAAATAACTGAAGATGAATTATTAAAAATGTTTAAGGGTGATGAATATAGCAGTGAAGAGGAAACCAGTGCTGCAGTTGCCATGGGAGAATACCTTAAGTGTGATAATGTTGCCTTGGAATCTTTCTTAAATGGATTCATAATATTAAAAAGAGGAAAGCAGGAACCCAAAGAAGGACAGTCTGAAAAGCCTCCACTTGCAATCAAGAGCCGTAAAAGTGTCAATAATGTGATCCTTAAGAAATTGAAAATAGCTTTTTCCCTAACCAATGATGACATGGTAGATTTGTTTAAAGGATCTGGTATTTATGTTTCAAAAGGGGATCTCACAACATTTTTCAGAAAAGAAGGACACAAGCATTATAAAAGATGTAGTGACGAATATTTAATAGGCTTTCTAAAAGGATTGGCAACACAAAACAAATGAGTGAGAAATCACGGGGTACAGTGGATTTTGAATTTTCAGTAGATAGAAACATCAAGGTACCATTAACAGACCAAATACTTGGATATATAAAGATGAAAATAATAAAGGGTGATTGGATTACAGGACAGAAGCTTCCATCACAGAGAAAGTTGGCAGAACTGCTATCTGTCAATAGAAGCACAATTGTTGAAGCTTATTCAGAGCTCATTTCTTTGGGAATCATTGAAGGAAAGTATGGAAGGGGCTCTGAGATAGTCAATAATACATGGTCTATGATGCTTTCTGGCAATACTCCTGAATGGAACAGATACATTGAATCGGGGATACATAAAGCTAATCAACCAACTATACAGACTATAAACATGCTGGAGTTTGACAATACCATAACAAGACTAAGCACAGGGGAAATGGCTCCTGAACTTTTTCCCCACGAGATGATGAAGAAGGTTCTCGACAAGATTCCATCAAGGGCGTTTTCACTTAACTATATTGAGCCTCTTGGTCTTTTGGAGCTGAGAAAAGCACTAAGTAAATATTTGAAAATTCATGGACTTGATGTGAAGCCGTCAGAGCTTCTCATAGTTTCAGGATCACTTCAGGCTTTGCAGCTTATTTCCATAAGCATACTTAAACCTGGCTCGATAGTTTATGCTGAAGAACCTTCATATGTGAATTCTTTGAGGATCTTTCAATCCAATGGAATGAAAATGAAGGGAATTCCCATGGACAGAAGTGGAATGATGCCCTGGATTATAGACAGCAACGATAGTGAAAATTCCATAATGTATACCATTCCATCCTTTCATAATCCTACTTCAATAAACATGTCGGAAGAAAGAAGAAGAGAAGTACTTGATTGGTGCATTTCCCACAGGATGCCCTTGATTGAAGATGATGCATACAGGGAACTGTGGTTGGATGAACCTCCATCAAAGCCTATTAAAACCATGGACTCTACTGGAAATGTGCTGTATCTTGGAACTGCATCTAAATCACTTGCGCCTGGACTAAGAATAGGATGGGTGGCTGGACCTGAAGCTGTGGTTGAAAGGCTTGGGGACATCAAGATGCAGACTGATTACGGGGCAAGCTCATTGTCACAGTGGGCAATGACCGAATGGATTGAAAGCGGACTCTATGAGGAGCATTTAAAGATATTTAGAAAGAAACTGAAAAATAGAAGGGATTTCGTATTGGATGTATTGGAGGATTATTATTCTGATATTGCAGATTGGAATATACCTCAAGGTGGATACTATATATGGCTTAGGCTTAAAAGAAAGACAAATATGGACAAGGTATTCGAAACGGCTTTGGAGGAAAAACTTCTATTCAATCCTGGATTTATTTACAGCCTAAAAAATAATTCAAACTTAAGATTATCATATTCCTATGCACAATTGGACGAGCTGAAGAAAGGTCTTATAAAACTTGCAGAAATAATTGAGGAAAAATAAGTATTCGTCCTTTGAATTCGTAATAATTCAGAGGGCGATAATTTTATACTTCATTGAGCATGTCTTCAACATAGGTAGGCAGTGCAAAGCTTGCCTTGTGGATTCTGGTATTATAATATTTCGTGTCGATATTGAATTTTGACCATTCTTCAAGGTCGGCAAATTCAGGATCATATTTCTTAGATGCAAATCCAAAGAGCCAGTGACCGGATGGATAAGTGGGCATATGAAATTGATAAACCTTTGAAATGGGGAAGGTCTTTTTTATTTTCTGGTGTGACTTTTTCATTTCTTTTGCATCATCTTCATAATAGGGACTTTCGTGTTGATTTACCAGTATGCCGTCTTCACTCAGTCCATTGTAACAGTTTTCATAAAATGCCTTGGAAAACAATCCTTCTCCAGGACCATAGGGATCTGTAGAATCTACTATTATTAGATCATAAAGTTCCTTTAGTCCGGCCACAAATGATACTCCGTCTTCAAAATACAGATTGACTCTGTCATCATCAAATTTTGATGCAGTCAGGGGCAAAAATTTCTGTGAAAGTCGCACCACTTTTTCGTCAATTTCTACCATGTCTATTTTTTCAATAGTTTCATATCTTGACAGTTCCCTTACAGTTCCACCGTCGCCGCCGCCAATTACTAGTACATTCCTAATTTCAGGATTGGTTGCCATGGGAACATGAACTATCATGTCATGGTAGATGAATTCATCTTTTTCTGTAACCATGATATCTCCGTCTAGAGCAAGAAAAATTCCGAATTCATAGGACTTGAAGAAGTCAATTATCTGATATTCACTTTTACCGTGGTATAGCTGTTCTTCTACGGCTATTGAAAAATTAACATTTTCAGTGTGCTTGTTGTTGAACCAAAGTTCCATCTATTGCTCCTCAATACAGTTTATGTAATTTGCTTCAGAATCTTCCAATCCTGAAATGGCGCCTTTTTCAGATTTTAATAGTTCTATATAGTTTACAATCTCTTCTGTTATCCTTTCGCCTGGTGCCAGAATCGGAATTCCAGGGGGATATATCATAACAAATTCACCGCTGATCATATCTATTGATTCATTGATTAGGAATCTTTTTTTTGGAGAGTAGAAAGCTTTCCTTGGTGAAATCAATGCTTCAGTGGAGTTGAAAGACTTGAAGGTCATATCTAGCGGTTCCGATCTATATCTAGTTGCTATTGCATTTAAAGCTGAAACCAGTTGGTTGACACGTCTTGGAGTGTCGCCTACGCTGAATATGGCAAGAATATTGTGACTTTCGCCCATCTCAACTTGAATATTGTATTCATCTCTTAACAAGTCATAGACATGAATTCCTGTAAAGCCTATACCTGTAACGTTGACACCCAGTTTTGTTTCGTCGAAGCCAAAGCATCCTTTATCATTGAAATCAGAAGCGGAAAATGCGATAAGTCCGTCGATTTCGTTGATTCTGTTTCGGGCATCCCTTACAAGGTTTAATACTTCTGTTAATTTTCCCCTTCCCTCTGTAATCAAAAACTTTCTGGTCAAATCAAGGCTTGCCATCAACAGATATGATGCACTTGTTGACTGGGTAAGGTTAAGTACAGTTTTTACATAGTCTCTTGAAATCCTGTCTGTGTTCAGAAGCAAGGCAGAGCTTTGTGTAAGAGACCCTCCGGTTTTGTGTATGCTTACGGCAGAAATATCTGCTCCCAGTTTATTGGCTGATGGAGGAAGCTCCTCGTGAAAAGGAAAGTGTGCTCCGTGAGCCTCGTCAACAAGGACAAGAAGACCCATGTGGTGAGCGTATTTTATTATGGCTTCCAGTTCGGATACTATTCCGTAATAGGTTGGATTGATCAATAGAATAGCCTTAGCATCAGGTGCTTCCTCTATTGCTTTTTTCACATTTTCCAGTGATACGCCTGATGACATGCCGAATTTCTTTTCAAAATAGGGGTACATGTAGTGGGGGGTTCCTCCACATAGAATGAGTGCGTTGATTGCCGATTTATGTACATTCCGTGGAAGAATGATTTTGTCTCCATCAGAAACAGCACTCATTATCATAGCCTGAACAGCCTGTGTCGTACCGTTTACAATGAAGAAGGACTCGTCTGCAAAGTAAGCTTCGGCCATAAGATCCTCGGCTTTTTTTATAACTGAAACAGGATTACAAAGAAAATCCAGAGGCTTCATTGAATTCACATCAGCTTCAAGGACCGATTTGGGAAACAGTTTCAAGAGCTCACCGTTTCCAGCACCTTGTTTGTGGCCTGGAACATCAAAGGGAATTACCCTCTTGTCTATATGTTCCTGCAAGGCAGCATATAGGGGTGTGGTGTTTTGGTCAAGCGTAGTTTTTGCCATAATAGATTTCTTCCATTTCAGTTTTAAGTTTTTTTCTTATTTCTTTTCTTTCTTCATCGGACAGGTCTACTTTTTCTGTAGAGAAAAGATAATCGTCCAGGTCGATTTTGTCCAGCATCATCTTTGTATGGAAAATATTTTCTTTGTATACATTGCTGTCTATTGCATTATATACATCAAGAATCTCATCGCTTATATAATCCTGGACTGACTTGATCTTGTGGTCTATAAAGTACTTGGTACCGTCTAGATCCCTCGTGAATCCTCTAACCCTGTAGTCTAGATTTATTATATCTGAATCAAAGGATTTTATAAGGAAATTAAGTGCATTAAGAGGCGATATCTCACCGCATGTCGACACGTCTATATCAACTCTGAAAGTGGATATACCTTCATAAGGATGGCTTTCAGGATAAGTATGGACGGTTATATGGCTCTTGTCCAAATGACCTACTACTGAGTCTCCGTAGCTCAAAATCCCTTTGTTGCATGAATCATCGATTTCTTCATCTGGAAGAGGGGCTTCCGATATAAGGATAGTTACGCTGGCTCCCTGGGGATCATAATCCTGCTTGGCAATATTAAGTATGCAGGCTCCTATTGTATCAGTAACTTCAGACAATATATCAGTTAGTCTTTTAGCGTTGTACTGCTCATCTATATATTCTATGTATTTCTTTTTATCTTCTTTAGTTCTGGTGTAGGAAATATCAAAAATATTAAAACTGAGGGTTTTTGTTAAATTGTTAAACCCATATAACTTTAGTTTATCTGTCACTATTTCATCTTCTCCTTCACAAAATTAGGCAGCATAAAAGCACCTCTATGTATATCACTGTTGTAGTATTTGGTGTGCATATTTAATGATTCCCACCAATCTTTGTTCTGATCTTTCAAAGGGTCATATTTTTTAGAAGCAAATCCAAACAACCAGTGTCCTGACGGATAAGTAGGCATATGGTATTGATAAACATGTACTATGGGGAACAGCTCGTTGATTCTAAGGTGAGCCCTCTTCATACCGTGAACATGAAAATCGTAGTATGGAGATTCATGCTGGTTTATGAGGATTCCGTCATCTGTCAATATTCTGAAGCAGTTGGTGTAGAATTCCTTTGTGAACAAGCCTTCACCAGGACCAATTGGATCTGTTGAATCTACAAGTATAAGATCGTAAGTTTTGTCCGGAGTATCAACAACAAACTTGAATCCATCAGTGAACTGCATTTTTATTCTGTTATCCTTCTCCAGATGTCCGGCAGTATAAGGAAGATATTCCTGGCACAGTCTTACAACCCTTTCATCGATTTCTACCATGTCAATTCGTTCTATAGTTTTATATCTTGAAATTTCTCTGGAAGTACCACCGTCACCACCACCGATTATCAAAACATTCTTGATGTTTGGATTAGTTGCCATGGCAACGTGAGTAATCATTTCGTGATAGACAAATTCGTCTTTTTCGTTTACCATCATCAGTCCGTCAAGAGTAAAGAAACGTCCATATGTTTCTGATTCAAAGAAATCTATTTGCTGGAACTCTGATTTTTCACCATGTAAGTGTTTTGTGACCTTGATACTCAACTTTGTTGTTGGATCCCAGTCCTGAGACCATTCGATTCCGCCTGTTGGAATGTAATTATTCATTGTTTCCTCCATCTAAGGTTAATATTGGCTGGTACAAATCAGGTCTTCTGTCCCTAAATACTGCCCAGTCCACTCTTTTTAAATCTATATCATCCAAATCATATGTTGAATATATGATTTCTTCCTGGTTTTTTGCTTCTGCAATGATTTTTCCTTTTTCATCGGTCATGAATGATCCTCCGTAGAAGTCGATTTCCATTTCGTCTTCTATTTCCTTGCCGATTCGGTTTGAAGCTATTACAGGAACTATATTGGCGGCTGCATGACCCTGCATGCATCTTTGCCAGTGTTTAATTGATTCCGTTCCTGAACCGTCTGGTTCCGAACCTATGGCTGTTGGATAAAACAGAAGTTCTGCGCCTTTTAGTGTCATTATACGTGCTGCTTCAGGGAACCATTGGTCCCAGCAGATTCCCACACCGATAGTTGCATATTTGGTTTTGAAGACCTTGAAGCCTGTGTCGCCACCGTTGAAGTAAAATTTTTCTTCATAGCCCGGACCGTCAGGAATATGGCTTTTTCTGTACAAGCCTAGATTGCTGCCGTCTGCATCCAAAATAACTATTGAGTTGTATCTTGCGTTGTTTTTTCTTTCATAAAAGCTTATGGGAAGTACGACACCCAGTTCCTTTGCTACTATAGTGAAATGATTTATAGCATCATTTTCTTCCACTGTTTTAGAAAGTTCATAGTATTCTAGCTTTTCCTTTTGGCAAAAGTATATATTTTCAAACAGTTCCTGAAGTAAAATGATCGTTGCACCCTTTGATGCAGCTTCTCTTACCATCCTGTCAGCTTTTTTAATATTCTCTTTTACATTTCTAGTACAGCTCATTTGGATTGCTGCAACCTTTATATTTTTCATTGATTCACATTCCTTTAATAATATACTGAAATAAGTGTAGTAGTTTCAAGTAAAAAGTTTAATTTTATTAAACCTCGATAATAATTATATACTTTTTTAGGGATTTTTCAATGATTTTAACCACAAAATTTTCAGTGAAATCCTTTTATTTTTACAACTACTTTTTGTGCATAATACCGACTATGATTAAAAGCCTGTGAACATTAAAAAATCAAGGGTTGAACTGATTCATTTCAATCATTCCCTTGATTCGTATTTGCTTTAAAAAAACATGTCGATTCTTGGTTGGCTTTTAGAATTCTATGCCTGTATTGTCCTTGTCAACAACAAAGGATTCAAAAGTTCCACAAAATCGTTCTTTTATAAGTTTCTCAACTTCTTTCATAGCATTTTTAAATTGCATTTCATGATTGCCCTTGAAGCCTACAAGTTGGAATATTATATCAGAACTGTCCAGAGTTATTTTACCAAGCTCGCTTTGTCGCCATAGCCACTGTCTTGTCTGAATTTCATTTCCGCTTGTAAATACAAGCTCACCTGGCTTAATGTTTTCGAATTCTTCTGCACCGAAGGGAAGAAACTTATCATCTTCTATTGTAAGCCTCACTTCCAGGTCGTAATTGATGTCTCTCAGGTCGTGACCACCCAATGATATTATGTTCTTTAGGGCTACTGAATTGCAAAGGTCCACAAGAGCGTTGATTCGTGGAAGTGATCCTCCCTTTACAACCCTTTTGCACATTGCCTCTACTGAGTTCATGAACTTGTTGGGGTTGATGGCTACATTTTTTAGTGCATCCCTGTATACGGCCATGTCAGGGTGAGTCTTCAGGTTGTCGGTAGTTATCATTTCTTTTAGTCCATCTTCTGAATTTTTAAGCATAAGGGAGTCATCTTCAGTAGTTGCTGAATTCTTAAGATTTTTTCCGACGATTATTCCAAAGCATACATCAGGATTTTTTTCAAAAACGAAATTGTCTACAGAATATTTCATGTATATCTCCTAAATTTAAAATTTTATTTTATGTGTCTGTTTTTATATATATTTTAAATAGGATACACCTTACAGGAGGTGTAAGGTCAATTAAAATATATTTTCATTGAAGGTGTTTATACTGTCCTTCATGACGCTTCCCATGGAAACTACCATTTTTATACCTTCATCAATGGGTATATCGAGAAGGGTTACATCTGATTTTTCCATTATTACAAGAAATCCATTTGTAGGATTTGGAGTGGTGGGAATGAATACGCTGAGCTTTTCTTCACCATCGATTGTAAAGCTTG
>JAUVAG010000142.1 GCA_030591825.1 Dethiosulfatibacter sp. | reverse complement strand
GTTTTTTGCAATATTCGGAGCAAGCTTAACGTCATTCATCCTTGCATGGGCATGCGGCAAGGAAGTCAATAATCCTGAATTTGCCGGAGTATCAATGTCCGTTGTAAACATGGGAGGATTCCTTGGACCATCCATAATACCTACAGTAATGGGAAGCATAATAGACAAATATTCAGGAATACTGGCTCCGGCACAGCTCTATCAAAGAGCCTTCATGGTATGTTTTATCTGTTCCCTTCTTGCCCTTGTCAGCGTACTACTCATAAAAGAAACAAACTGCAAAAATGTGTATAGGGATTAAAAGGACTTTTCTTTATTATATATTGAAGCTCTGGACAATGTTCTTGCAAACAAGTAAAATTAAAATAAATACTGCCCTTGTTGTATTCAGCAAGGGCTTATTCTGAAAGGAGAAAACATGTATCAGATATTGGCAATAAACCCAGGCTCTACATCTACAAAGATAGCCTTATACGAAGACGACAAACAAATACATGAAAAGAACATAACACATTCAAATGAGGAAATTGCAAAATACGATCACGTAGCAGATCAGTATGAGATGAGATACAATGAGATTATGAGCTTCCTCAATGAAATCAACTATGATGTAAAAAACCTTTCTGCTGTTGTAGGAAGAGGCGGACTACTTCCTCCTGTTAAATCAGGAGCCTATAGAGTAAATGATGTAATGGTTGATGTACTCAAGAACATACCAGTTATTGACCACGCGTCAAACCTTGGAGCAATAATATCATTTGAAATGGCAGAAAAGCTTGAAATACCTTCATTCATTTATGACTCAGTAGCAGTTGACGAACTTGAAGACATAGCAAGATATTCAGGAATGGCGGACATAAAAAGAAAAAGTCTTGCCCATGCACTTAATATGAGAGCTGTAGCTATAAAGACTGCTGAAGATATTGACAAGGATTATATGAAATCAAACATAATAGTTGCACATCTAGGTGGTGGAATGAGCCTTTCTGTCCACAAAAACGGTAAAATGGTGGACATTGTTTCAGACGACGAAGGTCCATTCTCGCCAGAAAGGTCTGGAAGGGTTCCCTGCAAATCACTCATACACATGTGCTACAAGAACGACGAGAAAACAATGGTATCAAAGCTTAGAGGAAAAGGCGGACTTACTTCATATCTTGGAACAAACGATGCAAGAGAAGTTGAAAAGATGATTGCTGATGGAAATGAAGAAGCAGCAATGATTTATGAAGCAATGGCTTATCAGATTGCCAAAGGAATAGGCGAACTTGCAACTGTAGTCAAAGGAAAGGTTGATGCAATTGCAATAACAGGCGGAATAGCATATTCAAAAATGATGACCAACTGGATACAGGAAAGAGTTGAATTCATAGCTCCAGTTCATATCCATGCCGGCGAAAATGAACTTGAATCACTAGTGCTTGGCACTATTAGAGTACTTGACGGCAAGGAAGAAGCAAGAATATACGCTGAATAGATTATAATCATTTTTCATAGGCTGAAATAGTGAAATGTAAAGAAGAACCGACTAGAGGGTCACTTCACCTCAGCCGGTTCTTCTTTCTTTTCACCTTATAGTACAGGGAAGAAAGCCGAAATATTTGATAATACCATATTCAATGGTATCAGGATTGCTCCAAGAAGCCTCAACTCCCCACCTCATTAAATTAGGAAAAACTTTTGATTCCCTAATAATTCAATCATAAAATAAGCATATCAAAGAATTTAGTTCCTTTTATTCTGAAAAAAGATGGTTTTAGTTAACTAAGGTCATCTTTTTTAGGAAAATGTTTTCAAAAAGGAATGTTTTAGAATTTGACAATATATCCTGCATGATATATCCTGTATTCAAGCAGAAGAAACACACTCAAATGGAACTGACAATAAACTAAATCTATATATTAAAGGAGAACACTATGGCAAATTATATCCCAGAACCATTTAAGATCAAGATGGTGGAAACACTTAGGAAAACTACTAAGGAAGACAGAATTAAAATATTGGAAAAAGCAAACTACAACCTTTTCGCAATCGACTCAGATGATGTATACATCGATTTCCTGACAGACAGTGGAACAGGAGCAATGAGTGACAAGCAGTGGGCTGGAATCATGGTAGGAGACGAGTCTTACGCAGGTGCTAGAGGATACAGAAATGTTGTTGCTGCAGTTCAGGACATATTTGATTATAAATTTGTTCAGCCTGTACACCAGGGAAGAGCTGCCGAGAAAGTGTTGTTCCCATACTTCATTAAACCAGGTTCATACTCAATATCAAACATGTTCTTTGATACTACAAGAGGTCATGTTCAACTATTAGGCTCCCGACCAATAGACTTCACATGCGCGGAATCAAAAGACACTATGAAGTATTCCCCATTCAAGGGAAACATGGACATAGAAAAACTTGAAGCTTTCATCGATGAGAATGGTGCTGACAAAGTTTCAGTTATAGTAATGAAAATCACAAACAACAGTGCCGGTGGACAGCCTGTATCTATGCAAAACATGAAAGATGTTAAAGAAGTAGCTGACAAGCACGGACTTAAGATAATAATCGACTCTGCAAGATTTGCTGAAAATGCATTCTTCATAAAGAACAGAGAAGAAGGATATGCAGACAAGTCTATACAGGAAATCACTAAAGAAATGTATTCATATGGTGACGCTTTCACAATGAGTGCTAAGAAAGATGCCATTGTAAACATGGGTGGACTTATAGGTATTAAGACAGATGCCGACATGTACGAAGCAGTTAAGGCACATACAATTCCAAATGAAGGATTCGTTACATATGGAGGACTTGCTGGTAGAGACCTTGAAGCACTTTCAATAGGTATTTACGAAGGTATGAACTATGAATTCCTTGAGTACAGAGTTGGTCAAATAGAATATACTGGTGACCTTCTTATGGACGCTGGAGTACCTATTCAATACCCAGTTGGCGGACACGCAATATTCCTTGACGCAAAAGCAATGTTCCCACACATCCCATACAATGAGTTCCCAGGACATGCACTTGCATTGGAGCTTTATATAGAAGCTGGAATCAGATCTTGCGATATCGGTTCATACATGCTAGGAAACGACGCAGAGACCGGAATACAAATTGAAGCACCAACTGAATTTACAAGACTTGCAGTTCCAAGAAGAGTTTACACTCAAGCTCATTTTGATGTCACAGTTAATGCTCTTAAGGCAATAAAAGAAAGAGCTTCAGAAGTAAGAGGATACAAGATTGTTTGGGAACCAAAGATAATGAGACACTTTACAGCTCATTTGGAGCCTCTCAAATAAGTAGCTACTGTTTAATATAAGTACTAAAATCAGTATTAAAAATCGAATATAACTATAAGCCTCCACTGGATGAAATTATTTCTACAGCGGAGGTTTTTATTTTGAAACATTTACCCTTATTGCTCTACTTCAATATAAAAATAGGATTCATCAAGAATATCCGACTTAATCAAAGATAACAACAGGATAAATCGACTAATGTGAATTAATTGCCTTCTAATGCTAATAATATAATACTGACCGGTTTGACAGTACATCCTACAAGATTTATCATATTAGTAGCTAGTTTTTTTATATGTTCATAAAGCCAAAACATAAGGACTACGTCCAGTTAGCTGCGAAGTGACTATTGTCGCCGCAGTAAAATAATAAGGAGGAAAACATGGCTAAGTACATACCAGAACCATTTAAGATTAAAATGGTGGAAAAAATGAGAAAGACTACTAGGGAAGACAGAATCAAAATATTGGAAAAGGCGAACTACAACCTTTTCGCTATTGATTCAGACGATGTGTACATTGATTTTATGACAGACAGCGGTACTGGTGCAATGAGTGACGAGCAGTGGGCCGGCATGATGAGAGGCGATGAATCTTACGCAGGTGCCAGAGGATACAGAAAAATAATCGCTGCAGTTCAAGACATATTTGATTATAAATTTGTTCAACCTGTACATCAGGGAAGGGCTGCAGAGAAAGTATTGTTCCCATACTTCATTAAACCAGGTTCTTACTCAATATCAATCATGTTCTTCGATACTACAAGAGGTCATGTTCAGCTTTTAGGTTCTAGACCAATGGACTTTATTTGCAAGGAAGCAAAAGACACTCAAAACTATGCTCCTTTCAAAGGAAATATGGACATAGTAGAACTTGATGCATTCATCAAAGAAGTAGGTGCTGACAAGGTTTCGTTTATAGTAATGACAATTACAAACAACAGTGCCGGTGGACAGCCGGTATCTATGCAAAACATGAAAGATGTTAAAGAAGTAGCCGACAAATACAACCTTAAGATAGTAATCGACTCTGCTAGATTTGCTGAGAATGCATACTTCATCAAGAACAGAGAAGAAGGATATGCGGACAAGTCTATACAGGAAATCACAAAAGAAATGTATACCTATGCTGACGCTTTCACAATGAGTGCCAAGAAAGATGCAATTGTAAATATGGGTGGATTGATTGGTATCAAGACGGATGAAGCCATGTACGAAGTTGTTAAAGCAAACACTATTCCAAATGAAGGATTCATAACATATGGTGGACTTGCAGGAAGAGATCTTGAAGCTATGTCAATAGGAATTTACGAAGGTATGGAATATGAATTCCTTGAATACAGAATAGGCCAGATAATATATACAGGTGACCTTCTTAAGGAAGCTGGCGTTCCTATCCAGTATCCAGTTGGTGGACATGCAATTTTCATTGATGCAAAAAAAATGTTTCCACATATCCCTTACAATGAGTTCCCAGGCCATGCACTTGCATTGGAACTATACAAAGAAGCTGGAATCAGATCTTGCGACATAGGCTCATACATGCTTGGAAATGATGCTGAGACTGGTTTGCAACTTGAAGCTAATACGGAATTCACAAGGCTTGCAGTTCCAAGAAGAGTTTATACTCAAGCTCATTTCGAC
>JAUVAG010000234.1 GCA_030591825.1 Dethiosulfatibacter sp. | reverse complement strand
GACATCTGGAAATATGGAATGAGCACCAAAAATCCTATTCCCATTGTAATCAAGCACAAAAATGCCCAACCTATGAATGATAAACAAAATTTAAAGAAATCCAATTTATGTCCCTGCATCATTTCAGAGGATTTTCTTAATGCTTCCATTGCTTCCATTTCAGGATTCTCAGCAAGAAGATAATATGCCATTGAATACCTTATGGCTGCCATTATGCCTGGAACTACCAATAGAAGTGTCCACAATACTATAAAGATTGTAGAAAGTATATGGTAAAGAAAAGTTCTCTTGAATTCCTTAAAGCTATCAAAGATCATATAAAAGTTTAGATCCTTCTTTCCCTTTTCTATTGCCATGTAAAACCTTGCCACTCCAAGGGACAATGGTCCCGAAATCAGGAGACTCAACAAATTAGCTGTATTGAATCTTTCAATCTCCCCGCCATGCTGGGTAATGTCTACTGCATTCTGCTGGGTATATGCATCCGTCAACAACCAAACAACAAAGGTTACAATTACAGCCTGAAGCCAATAATCCTTAAGTATCTTAATTGCTTGTCTCTTCAATCCGCCAGTATACATGTCGATCTCTCCTTTCTTTATTTTCTTAATCGCGTGATTTTCGATTTCACACATTTAATATACCTGCTATAAGTGTAACAATATAAGTTCATTTATGCAACAGGCAATCAATAAAGCTACTACAAATCTAAATATTGTTTCTATTGCCGTATTCTTCAAGCTGGATTTTGTAGTCCTCGGAAACTTCCATCTTTACTTCAATATAATGCTCCCTGAGTTCCTTGACTACGGCTACAGAGTACTTGTATTCCTCAAGGTCATTCTGCATGTCGTAGAGTGTCTTGTAGACCTGGTTGTCGGATCTGCTTTCAACGCTACCCAACTCATCCAGGATACCTTCTACTCTTGCATCCCTTTCTGTTTCGTCATCTAAGTCTATAGCGGCCTTTAGCATGCTGTAGTATCCTTCACAGGTATCAATATATTCACTTTCAAGATCCTCGAGAAATGATACATAGCTTTTTACAAGAAGCTCCTCGTGGGATTCTTCAACTATTTCAATACTGTTTTCTTCATTTACTCCCTTATCAGTTGTTCCATCAGCTGGAAGATTTACATCTTCTCCTTCAGTTGATTCAATCTCTTCACCAAAAGATTCAGCATTATCTATATCGCCATCATTATTCTCTATATTATCCGTTGCAATACCTATCTTGTCCACGTTATCGTACTTTTCCACATCTGTCACAGTACTATCTTCTACGGCAGCAACCTCAATATCCACTGTTGGAGATATGCCTTTTGATATAAAAAGGACTGCAACACAGATTCCAACAGCTGCAACAGCTGCAAATTTCAGCTTCGAAGTTCTTCCAATAACAGCTTTTCCCTTAGTTTCAGGCAAAACGACCAAATCATCACCTTTAATTAACCTCTCAGGATTTTCTAAAAATATTCTGTCTCCAGATTCTCTGCCGTATTTACTTTTTACAGACTTATAGGTTTTCTTCAGACCAGGAGCCCTGTCATCCATATTGTGGCAGTCACTAGCTACAAAATCCACAAGATTTCTCTTCATAAGTTCCCCAACTACATTTGAATATCTGCTTTTTTTATTGAAACTGTCATTGTTGCATTGAATTACAGCACCATCAGCCTTAAGCTGCCTTATATCTTCATATTTCTCTCTTACTGCATGATATTGCTCTATATGTGCAATTATTGTCTTGTATCCCATTAGTTTCAATTCATGTACAGCCATATCCATTTCATAGAACTTGACATTCCTTGAAAACTCAACCAGAACATATTTTGAATTGTTGATTGTCCTTATGTCAAGCTTGTCCATTTCAGACAGTATTTTTCTTGAAATATATACCTCTGAACCAGTATAGATTTTAAGATCCGGATATTTTTTTTTCACAAGTTTTTTGAAATCACAAAAAATCCCATCATAATCATCCTCTCCTGAAAAACCAAGGGGATGGTTGAGATGAGATGTCATTACAATATGTCTTATACCATCAATATATGAAGCCTCTATCATTTCCAGAGCTTTTTTTGTATCAACCGGTCCGTCGTCGACTCCCGGCAACATATGACAATGGATATCAAACACTTTCAGTGACACTCTCCTCATAATAGTAATAGTATGACTGGTATGCCTTCGAATCTTTCATAGGAATTTTATTAAGTACTACACCTAAAATTTCTATACCGCTTGCTACCAATGATTCTTTAGCCTTCTTCGCCATGTCTATTTCCAGCTTGCCTGACGCAATTACCAGCACAGCACCTTCCATATAGCTTGACATTACTACAGCATCAGTTACAGGCACTACTGGAGGCGAATCAAAGAAAACATAGTCATATTTACCTTTTAGGGATTCAACAGTTTCCTTCATTACATTTGAATGAAGAAGTTCCGATGGATTAGTTGGAATTTTACCAGAAGTCATAACATCGATATTCAATGTATCTATTCTGTTTATAAATCTGGAAATATCCTCACCGTACATGAGATACTCTGCAAGACCTGCCTTGTTTGAAATTTCAAGGGCTTTATGTATCCTTGGTTTTCTCATATCGCAGTCGACTATGAGTACCTTCTGTCCATTCTGAGCCATTGCAACAGCAAGATTAATCAAGGTAAGAGTTTTACCTTCTCCTGGAGTGGCGCTGGTAACCAGTATGGTTTTCATATTATTATCCAAATTGGCAAACTGTATATTTGTCCTCAAACTTCTATAAGATTCAGATATAGGCGATTTAGGCCTGTTGTGCACTATCAATTCATACAAACCCTTCATTTATTTCTCCTTTACACCGCTGAATTCAACTATGCTTCCAATTACTGGAAGTCCAAGATGCTTTTCAACATCTTCAGCAGTTTTTATTGTTCTGTCGAGCATTTCAAGAATGAATATTATGAAAACTCCCGCCATGATTCCCAAAATGAATGCTATGGCAGCGTTCAACATAAGCTTGATATTTATTGGATTATTTAGCGGTATTGCCTCATCAATTATCTCAACATTGTCAACCTTAAGTATCCTCATAACTTCCTTTATAAATACATCTGATATTGTATTTGCGATTTCTGCAGCCTCAACAGGATCTGTATCCTTAACGGATATTTTCAATATTTCCGTAGATCCAACCGGACTTGATGTAATGCTTGTCAAAAGACCGTTATAGGTCATGTCCAAATCAAGCCTGTTAATAACCGCTTCCAGCACTATCCTTGATTTGACAATTTCACTGTATGTTACAACGAGCTTCTGACTTAGATTGATGCTCCCAAGGTCAAAACCAGATGCTATATCTCCTATACTGCTGCTCTTCGAGCTATTTACCATCATTGTTGTGTTCGCCTCATACATTGGCGTTATGGCAAACATTGTAACAAGTATCGAAATAACAGTAGCAATTATGGTCGTTGCCACTATTATCCATTTCCTTTTTAGAACTATGTGTACCAGTTCCAGTAAATCCAGTTCTTCTTCCATTGTTTCCTCCAAAATTCTCATATATTCCCAATTCTATTGACTTTCCTAGGCAGTTAAAAAATCCTTCAAAGTTTCAAGATGGTCTACAGGCACAGAAGCCCTTATT
>JAUVAG010000008.1 GCA_030591825.1 Dethiosulfatibacter sp. | reverse complement strand
GTTATTTGAAATACAAACGGTTCAATTGTATTTCAAATGTTATATGAATTAGTACGAAACTTGTTGTGAGATAAAACTACATTACTTTTTATTATTACTACAACATTAGTATTTATATCACAACTTTAGTTGAGTTAATTCATGTGTTATTTGAAATACAAACGGTTCAATTGTATTTCAAATATTATGTGAATTAGTACGAAACTTGTTGTGAGATAAAGCTGCATTACTTTTTTTATTATTTAGTTACAGCAGCTTTGTACTGTCCAGCAATATGGTGACAGGTCCGTCATTTATCAGCTCAATATCCATGTCCGCTGCGAAGACTCCTGATTCAACCTTAATGTCCGTACTTTTAATCTGCTCGATAAATTTATTGTAATATGCCTCAGCCTTTACAGGGTTACCTGCTCCGGTAAAGCTTGGTCTTCTTCCTTTTCTCGCATCTCCCATGATTGTGAACTGGGATATTACAAGCATTTCACCTTCTATGTCCTTAAGACTAAGGTTCATCTTCCCCTGGTTGTCCTCAAATATTCTTAGATTTACAGACTTGTCTATCAAATAATTCAAATCCTTGTCCGTATCATCTTCTGCTACGCCTAGAAAAACCAGAAGTCCATTGTCGATTTTCCCTGTAACTGAATCATCAACCCTTACTTCTGCTTCTTTTACTCTTTGAATAACTGCTCTCATAGTTAACGATACTCCTTATTTCTTGTATCTGTAGACGTCTATCACTCCGTCAATTCTTTTGAATTTCTTAATTAGATCATTAAGCTCCTTTGACTCTTTGATTTCAAAGGTGATGTTCATTACCGCAATCTTGTCCTTATTGATCCTTAAATTTAAATGGGTCGCATTGATCTTGAATTCAGTGTAGGTACCTGTAATATCCTGAAGAAGACCCGGTCTGTCTACAGCCTCGATCTGCAGTTCAGCAGTAAAGCTAATAGTCTTGCTGTTGTCCCATTCAACCTCAATAAACCTGGCGTCCTTGTCAGTAGAAGCAATATTCGTACAGTCTGACCTGTGAACTGATACTCCCCTTCCCCTGGTGATATAACCTACTATATCGTCACCAGGAACAGGGCTGCAGCATTTGGAGAATCTTACCTTTATATTGTCAAGACCCTTAATGATAACTCCTGATGTTGGAGTCTTTGTTTTTCTGGTTGTATCGACTTCCTTGATTTTTTCTACAAATTTATCTTTGTTGACTATCTTGTATTTGGAAATCAGCTTCATGACTACCTGAAGCTCAGTAATGGTTCTATGACCTACTGCAGCATAAAGATTGTCAAGAGTCTTAAGATTCATCTTTTCAACTATTTCCATGAGCCATTTTTCCTTCAGAAGCTCTGTAAGCTTGAATCCCTGCTTCTTTACTTCCTTTTCAATGGAATCCTTTCCATGGTTTATGTCCGTGCCTCTTTCCTTATCCTTGAAATACTTTCTGATCTTACTTCTAGCCTGACTGCTTTTTACAATCTTGAGCCAATCCATGCTGGGGCCGTTGCTGTTTGCAGAAGTGATTATATCTATCTGGTTGCCGTTTTTAAGCTTATAGTCAAGGGGTACTATCCTTCCGTTAACCTTGGCTCCTATACACTTGTTTCCTACTGCAGAATGGACCCTGTAGGCAAAGTCAATTGGAGTCGAACCTATTGGAAGGTTTATTACATCGCCATCTGGTGTGAAAACAAAAACTTCATCGGTATAGAGGTCAATTTTAAGTGACTCCATGAATTCCCTTGGGTCATTTGTATCCTTTTGCCAGTCAAGCATATGTCTAAGCCAGTTAAGTTTGTCTTCAAAATCATCCGTCTTTATGCCTTCTTTGTACTTCCAATGGGCTGCAATACCATACTCGGCAGTCTTGTGCATATCAAAAGTCCTTATTTGAATTTCAAAGGGTTCTCCATCTGGGCCTATAACCGTTGTATGAAGAGACTGGTACATATTGGGCTTGGGCATTGCTATATAGTCCTTGAACCTTCCAGGCATCGGTTTCCACAATGTATGGGCTACTCCAAGTACTCCGTAGCAATCCTTGACAGAAGGTACTATTATTCTTATGGCTGTAATATCATAAATTTCCTCGAATATCTTGTTTTTGTGATACATTTTTTTGTATATGCTGTATATGCTTTTAGGTCTGCCGCTAAGTTCAAATTCAATATTGGCTTCTTCTATATTTTCCTTGAGAATACTTTTAATGCTTTCGATGTATTCTTCCCTGTCTTTTCTCTTCTCTTTGAGCCTGTGCTTTACATCTTCAAATCCTTCAGGATCTATATATCTCAAGGCCAAATCTTCAAGCTCCCATTTTATGGATGCCATACCAAGACGGTTTGCTATTGGAGCATATATTTCCAAAGTTTCCATTGCTTTTTCTTTCTGCTTTTCAGGAGACATGTATTCAAGAGTCCTAAGGTTGTGAAGTCTGTCGGCAAGTTTGATGATTATAACCCTTATGTCCTTTGACATGGCTATTACCATCTTTCTAAGACTTTCCGCCTGTCTTTCTTCCTTGGATTTGTACTTAACCTTGCTAAGCTTTGTAACTCCGTCAACAAGATTAGCTATATCTTCGCTGAATTCATTCTTTATATCATCATAGGTGGCTATTGTATCTTCAATTGTATCGTGAAGAAGACCTGCAGCTATAGTATCCACATCCATGCTGAGTTCAGTCAGTATTGTAGCAACAAGGTATGGATGAATAAAAAAAGCTTCTCCTGACAGCCTTAAAGGAGCATCATCATGAAGCTTTTTAGAATAGTTGTATGCTTTTTCTATGAGTTTGATATCTGCATTTGAATTATATTCCAATATATTTTTTATTAGTTTTTTCATTAAATATTACACCACCAATATCATAAAAGGCTGGATTAACCAACCTTTAGTATTTCACTATGGATTTTACATTGTATTTCTTCAGCCTGTCTCTTCCATTTAGACCTTCAAGTTCAATAAAAAAGCCAAGTCCAACAACTTCTCCTCCAAGCTTCTCAACAAGCTTGGCAGTAGCGCTGATTGTTCCTCCAGTTGCTAAAAGATCATCAACAATAAGAACTTTCATTCCATCAACTATAGCATCAACATGAATTTCGAGAGCGTCCTTTCCATATTCAAGGTCGTACTCGAAATTTTCAACTTCAGCAGGCAGCTTACCTGGCTTTCTAACAGGAACAAATCCTGCACCAAGGTTGTAAGCTACCGGTGTAGCAAATATAAATCCTCTGGATTCCGGTCCTACAACTATGTCTACTTCAATATCAGAAAAATACTCTGTTAGCTCGTCAATTGTCGCTTTGAGATATTTGGAATCCTTAAGAACTGTAGTTATATCTTTATAGCTTATTCCTTCTTCCGGAAAATTTTCAATCTCTCTAATTTTATCTTTATAGTTCATTCTTTTCTCCCTGATTTAAATATTTTACATACACAATATTGCTTTTTAGTTTAAAATCAATCAGTCCCTTACAGTTAAGACCAATTATAGTAGAAATAATCTTTTCTTCATTGATGACTATATTATAAAGTTTGTTTATATAAATGACAAGTCTGTTTATGTCAAATTTAAAAACACTGCTGTTGTTTTTATTTAAAACAGTGCTGATGATTTCTTCTTCATCTGATGTTGGAATCCAATACTTCCTTGCAAATTCAACTTTTGAAGTTGTATTTTTATCTAAGTTTCCGGAATTTAGAGATTCCAAATCCTCTTCTGTAACAAATATACCTTCAGGTATTTCAGCTATGGCAAAGTCAATATTCATTCCAGGAATTTTTTTCAAAAAATCAAGTTTGATATTTTCAAAATAATTTCCAGTAAAATTGATGATGTTGAACTGTACACTAGATCTGCCATTGAAAGTGTTGATGTTTAGGTTTCCGATTGCAGGATTGAAACTCTGAAATTCCTTCTTTTCATTTTCTTCAATATTGAACTTAATGACATCAAATACATTTTCACCTATTTTAATGTTTGCCTTGAGATGACTGCCTTCAGCACCTATATATCTATGGTTTACAACCTTATATCCGTCAATAAGAAATACGGGTTGCTCGTTTTCCAGACCAAAAGGTTCCAGCAGATGTATTTCGTTGACAGTATCAAGATTGATTTTATCATTCTCCATTATAACGGCATCTATGTCTATTTCTTCCACAAGGTCCATATCACTGATTTTTTCATTGGCATAGATTTTTATATTTTCAATAAAATCCTCAATATTGTTTTCATGGACAGTAAGACCAATAGCCTGGCTGTGGCCTCCACATTTAACCGTAAGGTGTTCAAATTTTTTAACTGCATCATAGAGGTTGAATGTTGGAATACTTCTGCCTGATCCCTTGTAAAATTCTCCATTTTTCGAGAAAACAATTGAAGGCTTGAAATATTTTTCAGTAATTCTCGAGCTTACTATTCCTATTACACCCTCATGCCAGTCTCCGCCTTTTGCTACAAGCAGATTACTTGCCTTTTGTGAATGTATGCCTATGTCAGCCTGAAGAAATATCTTCTTTTCAATTTCCTTCCTGTAGGAATTAAGACCATTTATCTTTGATGCCATATTGCTTGCAAATACCTTGTCTTCAGACACAAGCATTTCAAGTGCCAGACTTGCATCGTCCACCCTTCCTGCAGCATTTATCCTTGGTCCAATTATATAGCCAAGGGTACTTGAAGTAACTTCCTTCTTCTTGATGGAAAGCTCATTCAATAGACATCTAATTCCTAGTAGGGGGTTGTTGTTGATTTCAAAAAGGCCATTTTTAACAATTATCCTGTTTTCACCCTTTATAGGTACTATGTCAGCTACTGTACCTACAGCAGCCAGCTGAATAAACTTGTTAAGCTCAAGTTCAAGTTTGTTGAATTCATCATATGCCGATACAAACTTATAGGCAAGACCCGCTCCACACAATACCTGATAGTACACCTGGGTGTCATCAATATGGGGATCAATAAGTACGTTGGCTGGTGGAAGTTTTTCCGGACATTTGTGATGGTCTATAACTATTACATCAATACCGGCTTCAACGGCCCTTTTTATCTCTTCATAGTTTGAGATTCCACAATCAAGAGTAATTAGTAATTTATAACCGCCTTCAATTATCTTGTCGACGGTTTTCATATTCAGTCCGTATCCATCTGCTTCCCTGTCAGGCAGATGGTATCCAAACTTTGCTTTAATTGCTTTTAAAAGAAGAACAAGCTGAGCGGTGGCAGTAACACCGTCAGCATCGTAATCTCCATAAACAAATATTTTATTGTTTTCAGCTGCATGTTTACTTAGCAGTTTTACGGCATCTTCCATGAACTTTATATCAAATGGATTTTTAAATTCTTGAAATTCAGTATTTAAAAATTCATTTATACTGTCATTTGTTTTCAGATTTCTGTTATACATTGTAATGGCAGTTATCTGATTCAGATGGTAATTTTCTGCAATTTCAGCAACCAGTTTTTCATCATATTTTTTTATATGGAATTTCTTCCTCAATCAGTTTGCTCCTCTCCATCAACAGGGACTGAATTTTTTTCTTTAACTTCAACAACGGTCTTTGGTACCGGTCTTGTTGAAAGCTCTTTTATTTTTTCTTCACTAGTTCCAAGTTCAGATTTAAGATCTGAATTAATCTGTAGAAGATCCACATTTTCCTTTTCAAGGTTTTCGGACTGGGTAACAAGTGTGGTTTTTTCCCCTTCAAGAGCCTTGATCTGCTTATTCAATGACTTGATATTCCTAAGTCTCTTGATTTTACCAAATGTGCTAAGTGCTACGGTTACCAGTGCTCCCAAACCTACAGACGCAAGAATAACCAAAGCTTGTGACATTTCACCCTGAAAAAAGAACAAATCTATAGTAACAGTGTCTCCGTTTTGTATTGCAAATATGGCGATAAATATTGATACAATCAACAGTAAAATAAAATTAACTTGCATGTGACATACCTCCAGCTTTTATTTTGATTAAACTGTCAAAAGTTAGTTTTGAAGTTAAACTCATCTAATCCTTTTGACGTTTAATTTACTATAATTATACTACAAATATCAATTCATTCATATAACTAATTCTGAACCTTGTTGGGATTGTAGTAGTTCACATCACCCTTAAGGGACTTGAGCATTACCCAGATTGGACTTGCAATAAATATTGAGGAATATGTACCTGCCAGCACTCCAACTATAAGTGGAAAAGCAAAATCCTTTATTGCTTCAACGCCAAAGATATACAGGGCGGATATGGCAAACAATGTGGTAACTGATGTATTTATTGATCTTACAAGAGTTTGTGATATGCTTAGCTCCACTATTTCCTCATATTTTGACTTCCTCATTTTCTTGATGTTTTCTCTTATCCTGTCGAAAACAACAATTGTATCATTTATGGAATATCCTACTATGGTAAGCATTGCAGCAATGAATGAGCTGTTTACTGGAACCTTGAAGATTGAGTAGACAGCAATACCTATTAGCACATCATGTAGAAGTGCAATTACAGCTGCTACACCAAACAGAAATTCAAATCTCAATGTTATGTATGCCAGCATGCATACAGAAGCTATGAGAACGGATATGACTGCTTTTTTCTGTGTTTCCTTTCCTATTGTTGGACCAAATTTCAACTGTTTAACGAAATCATCATCCGTTAAACCATATTTATCCTTGAATTGTGTAAATACTTCAAACCTTTCCTCGTTGTCTAGGTTAACAGTGGTCTTTATTATAATCTGCGTATTGTTTTCACCTGCATGGACTATACTTGCATTTTTGTCAAAAGAATCTGTTATGTTCCTTATTTCATCCACAGGTACCTCATTCTCTAGTTCTATCTGAATTAGTGTTCCACCTGTAAAGTCTATACCTACATTTAATCCTCTAGCGAAAACCATTACCAATCCTACGGCTATGACGCTTAAAGATACCATGAAATAGTTTCTTTTGTTTTTTACTACATTAAGCTTCATTGAAACTTCATTACTCTGCTTCCTTACTCCATACATCTTATTTTCTTTAGAAAGCTCCATCTTGACAATTATCTTTAGAAGGTACCTTGTAGCAAAGACTGCCGTAAGAAGAGATACTGCAAGACCTACAAGCAAAGTTACTGCAAATCCCTTGACAGTTCCAGTACCGAAATAAAAGAGTACCAGTCCTGCAATGAGTGTTGTTACATTTGCATCGATAATGGTTTTCATGGCTCTTTTAAACCCTGAATCCACTGCTGTTCTTACGGATTTGCCAAGTAAAATCTCTTCCTTTATTCTTTCAAATATTACAACATTTGCATCAACAGCCATACCTACTGACAGGATAAGACCTGCAATACCAGCGAGTGTAAGCTTTGCATTAATTGCAATCAATACTCCCAGAACAACCATGATATATATAGTAAGGGCTATATCGGCTGCCAAACCAGGAAGCTTGTACATAAATATCATGAATATGAATATAAGTATAAGTCCTATGATGGCAGCATATATACTCTTATCCAAGGATTCAAGTCCAAGAGTAGGGCCGACAACTGATACTTCTATCTCTTCCATTTCAACCGGCAAGGCTCCTGCTCTAATAAGATTGGCCAGGTTTGTTGCTTCTTCTATGGTAAAGCCACCTGAAATTACGCCTTTACCATCAGTTATCTCATCAGATACATAGGGAGCAGAAATGATATCTCCATCAAGAACGATTTCAATTATCCTGTCTTCTCTATTAGGCTCAGCCATTAGTCTGCCTGTTGCTTCAGCGAAAGCTTCAGCACCGGCCTTGTCGAATTCAAGAGCTACAACCACTTCATTCTTGTCACCATAGGTAACCTGTGATTCCTTTACATTTTCTCCTGTCAATACAATAGTACCGTCAAGCTCTCTGAACTGTAGCTGTGCAGTTTTTCCAATTAGGTCTATTGCTTCCTGGGGATTTGTAAGTCCTGCAAGCTCTATTCTAATTCTATTGTTGTTTTCAACTGTAATATTGGGTTCCGATACTCCAAGACCGTTTACCCTTTGTTCTATAATGGATTTTGCCTGTGAGATTTTCTCGTCAAGCTCAACTCCTGTGGCATCAGTTACTGCTTCCAAAACTACATAGACACCGCCTGACAAGTCAAGTCCAAGATCCATTTCATCTTTTACAGGGCTGATAATATATCTGCCAAGATTCAGTCCGAAAGATGAAAGATATACTCCAACTGCTACTATTAGTATAATAGCAGCAAATATACTTCTGTTTTTGTTCTTCATATTATCCTCCTAGTCTTTATGCCACAACTCTAGCTGAGTTGATTCATGTGATATTCGATATATAAACGGTTCAATTTTATATCGAATATTACATGAATCAGAACGAAACTTGTTGTGATATAAAACATCATTAATTTTAGATTGTGAGACGACATGAAATCGCCCTGTTGCCTACATAAAAAATTATACATTTATTAATTTCATAAATCAATAAAACTTTGTTATCTTTTCATAATACCTTATACTGGTTTTTCTAATTTCTTCTATTTCAAATACCATTTTAACTCATCCTTTCGGCTTTAAGTCTGATGGCACATTCTATTCTTTTTCTTTCCATTTCGCAGCCTGTCTTATATGGCTTGTTAAAGTCACCATTGAAGTGCCACGCATTTGCATGGCATCCACCACTACAAAAATACTTGGCCCAGCAATTTCTGCAATCTTCTTTAGTTAGAACATTACTTTTATAAAGTTTATCTGATATGTCAGTATTCACTATTCCTTCATCAAGGTTTCCAATTTTGAAATCCTCCTCACCAACAAACTGATGACAAGGATATATATCCCCTTCAGGTGTAACAGCAATATATTCATTTCCAGCACCACAGCCCGATATCCTTTTATAGATACAGGGTCCGTGCTCAAGATCTATTTCAAAGTGGAAGAAACTAAATTCCTTGTCCGTGCCTATTGAATCCTTGTAAAGGTGATAGAGCTTTTCATACTCTTTCTTCACCATTTCAAGGTCAGATTCCTTGATTTCATATTCGCTTCCAGGCTCAGTAACAACAGGTTCCATGGAAAGAATCTCAAAGCGAAGATCTCTCATATGCTTGACATCATTTGAAAAATCAAGGTTTTTACCAGTAAAGGTTCCTCTAATGAAATATGCTCTGTCTTCTCTTTTTTTGACAGCCCTCTTGAAGTTTGGAACAATCATGTCATAGCTTCCTGTCCCTGTAGGGGTCAATCTCACATTATCGTTGACTTCTTTTCTTCCATCAAGACTCATTACTAAATTGTCAAAATGCTCGTCTATAAAAGCAATCTTTTCATCATCAAGAAGAACTCCATTGGTTGTTATTGTAAACCTGAAGTTCTTGTTGTATTTCTTTTCTTCTTCTCTTCCATAGTGTACAAGCTGCTTGCAGACTTCGAAATTCATCAGTGGCTCACCACCGAAGAAGTCTACTTCAAGATTTCTTCTGTCACCGGAATTTTTTAGTATATAATCAAGTGCCTTTTTGCCTGTTTCAAAGGATATCATTGACCTATTAACCTGATAGTCTCCCTGTGAAGCAAAACAGTAACCACAGCGAAGGTTGCAGTCGTGAGCTACATTGAGACACATGGCCTTAAGAACGGGTTTTATCTTTGGAGTGATATTCAAGTCTTCAGTATACAAAAGCTTTTTGTCTTCCAGTTCTTTAAGCTCTTCACAAGCTTCATCTATATTTTCTTTTGAATATTCTTTCAAGAGTACATCTATATTGTCTCTTTTTTTATAATAATCGGTCTCAAGTATGTCATAAACCATCTTATCTATTTCATGGATCAATCCGCTGTTGACATCTACAACAAATCTCTTATTGTCCAATTCGAACAAGTGAATCATAATTGCCTCCGTAAATTAACTTATCTAAACTAAGCAACTATTTCTCATCTACAGTACATAGTGGCTACATCGAGTTAGATGCGAAGCAGTTAATGTACAAGCAGTGTTGCCTGTGTAGAAAGTTTGTTTAATTGTAACACAAAAATTTTTTAAAGCGTTTTACATATTTTAACTTTCTTAAGCTAAAATAAAAAAGTAGTGGGAATCCACTACTGTTTTATTTCTCGCATTTTTGATTTCCTACAGTACATGAAGTTTTGCATGCTGACTGGCATGAAGTTTGACACTCACCACAACCTTTATGTTCCAAGTTGCTTGATAAGTTCTTTGTGTTAAGATTTTTTATATGCTTCATATTTTAAACCTCCTACTCATTAATTGCTACAATATTATAGCACATGAAGTTTGAAAAACAAAGAGTTTTAATAAATAAAAAAGAGCCCTAAGGCTCTAGATTATTCTTCAGTCTTTTCCACAGTTTCAACTACTTCTTCAGCTTCAACAGCTTCTACAACTTCATCTTCTACTACTTCAACAGGTTCTTTGATTTTCTCAACCACTTCTTTTTCTTTTGAAGGGTTTATAACACTGTGAATTGCCCATTTTTGCATTTTAAGTCTTTGCTTTGCATGGTCTAGCTCTACTACAATTATCTCATCATTCACCTTTACAACCTTGCCTTGGATACCGCCTATAGTGATAACTTCATCACCCTTCTTTAAAGAAGACCTCATATCCTTAACTTTTTTATCTCTTTTTCTTTGTGGTCTGATCAGCATGAAATAGAAAATCGCAAACATTGCTACCATGAAAATTATACTTGTTGCTCCACCTTGTGGCATTGTAACCTCCTGTTAGTTATTATTTTATATAACCGTATTTTTTGTAGAAATCTTTCTTAAATTCAAGAAATTTTTCTTCCTTAATAGATATTCTAATGTTTTTCATCAAATTAATCAAGAAGAAAAGATTATGAATTGTTGCTAACCTTGCTCCAAGTATTTCATTTTCCTTGAAAAGATGGCGTAAATAGGCTCTCGAATAATTTTTGCAGCAGTAACATTGACACTCATCATCTATAGGTCCAAAGTCATTTCTGTGGACTGCATTCTTAATAGTAACCTTTCCCTTGCTGGTTAGAAATGATCCGTTTCTTGCCATTCTGGTAGGCATTACACAGTCAGCCATGTCTATACCTCTCTCCACTGCTTCAAAAATATAGTCAGGACTGCCTATTCCCATAAGATATCTTGGCTTGTTTCTAGGCATTTCATGTACCATATAGTCAAGAACCTCATTCATAATCTCAGCGGGCTCTCCTACACTTAAGCCTCCTAGTGCATATCCTGGAAGGTCAAGGTCCACCAGCTGTTTAAGACTCTCAAGTCTTAGATCTTTAAACATGCTTCCCTGAACGATTCCAAAAAGTGCCTGCTTTTCAGTATTCTTATGGGCATCCTTGCATCTTTTTGCCCATCTTGTTGTTCTTTCCATTGACTGCTTTGCATATTCATATGTTGCAGGGTAAGGAGTACACTCATCGAAAGCCATCATAATGTCTGAACCGAGACAAGTTTGTATTTCAACAGCCTTTTCCGGTGAAATAAAATGCTCGGAACCATCGATATGGGATTTGAAAACAACTCCCTCTTCTGTTATTTTTCGCAATTTACCAAGACTGAATACCTGGAACCCTCCACTGTCAGTCAATATTGGCCTGTCCCAGTTCATAAACTTGTGCAGGCCACCGGCTTCTTTTACAAGATTGTGTCCCGGTCTTAAATAAAGATGGTATGTGTTGCTTAGAATAATTTGTGCTTCCAGATCCTTCAGTTCGTCAGGCGTCATTGCTTTAACAGTACCCTTTGTTCCTACAGGCATAAATATAGGTGTTTCTATAACTCCGTGAGGTGTATGTATTTCACCTAGCCTCGCATTGCATTCCTTTGATTCATATAATAGTTTGTATTCCAGTGCCATTGTTCCTCCTGATTTAGTGGTACGTTTTTAGTAGATAAACATTGCATCGCCGAAGCTGAAAAACCTGTAGTCCTTGTCAACAGCTTCTTTGTATGCCTTAAGTATGTATTCTCTGTCGGAAAAGGCGCTTACCAGCATGAGCAGCGTTGATTCCGGCAGGTGAAAATTTGTTATGAGTGCATCTACAGCCTTGAATTCATAACCGGGATAGATGAAGATTTCTGTCCAACCGCTGTCCATGTCAAGTTTTCCAAGCTTTTTGCATATGGACTCAAGTGTTCTTGTAGATGTTGTCCCTACAGAAATTACTTTTCCACCTTTTTTCCTTGCGGATTTGATTATATCGGCATTATATTCGTTGAGCTCATAATACTCTGAATGCATTATATGCTCATTGATATCATCCACCTTCACAGGTCTAAAAGTGCCAAGTCCTACATGAAGTGTCACATATGCAATAGTAACACCCTTTTCCTTGATTTTTTCCATTAACTCTTCAGTGAAATGAAGTCCTGCTGTAGGTGCGGCTGCCGATCCAGTTACTTCGGCATAGACAGTCTGATACCTTTCCTGATCTTCCAATTTTTCTTTAATGTATGGCGGTAGAGGCATTTCTCCAAGCTCTTCTATTATACTTTCAAATACTCCCTCATACTTGAACTCTAAAAGCTTTACACCGTCTTCAAGGTCTTCAATTACTTCTCCTTGCAGTTTGTCGCTGAAGTTGATTACAGTGCCGGGTTTTGCCCTTTTGCCTGGTTTTACCAGACATTCCCACCTGTCAAGAGTTTGTCTCTTTAAAAGAAGAATTTCGATAACGGCTCCTGTAGTCTTTGTTCCAAACATCCTTGCAGGGAGAACTCTTGAATTGTTCATTACAAGGCAGTCCCCTTCATTTAGGTATTCAAGTATATTGTAAAACTTTTTATGTTCAATTGTTTCTTTATTTTTGTCAAGGATCATGAGCTTTGACTGCTCCCTGTT
>JAUVAG010000292.1 GCA_030591825.1 Dethiosulfatibacter sp. | reverse complement strand
CCATTCCATCCTTTCATGGTCCATCAGTATTCTCATAAGTTCCGGTATGGCAAGAGAAGGATGGGTATCGTTTATCTGTATCTGTATCTTGCTTGAAAAATCCTTAATATTTTCATTGTTTCGTTTATATCTTCTTCTTATACTTCTAAGACCGGCGCTTACGAAAAAATACTGCTGTTTCAGTCTCAACAATCGTCCTTCATAATTGGAGTCGTTGGGATAGAGCACCTGTGTAATAGCTTCTGCATTAGTTTTCTTTCTGAGTGCTCCCATATAGTTTCCCTGATTGAAAAGACTAAAGTCAAAGGCGTCTGTTGTTTCTGCGCTCCATAGTCTTAGAAAGTTTACATTTTTAGAGCTGCTGCTTATGATAGGTACATCATAGGGAATCGCCAATACCGTTTCATAATTTTCATGGTATGATACTAGTTTGCCCTTCTTTTTGACTGTTCTTACATTTCCATAAAACCTTATGATTTCAGGCTTTGAATCCTTCCTGATTTCCCATTGGTTTCCATATTTAAGCCACTTATCAGGCAGTTCAACCTGGTTTCCTTCGTGAATTTTCTGTTCAAATAGACCGTATCTATACCTTATACCCATTCCCATAGCAGGGATGTTGAGAAATGCAAGAGAATCTAGAAAACATGCTGCCAGTCTTCCAAGTCCACCATTACCTAGCCCTGCATCCCTTTCCACATCTTCAACATCCTTAATGTCAATATCCAGATCCTTTAATCCTTCCGTTACAATATCAAGAATTCCAAGCTTCATAAGATTCATTCCAAGAAGCTTTCCTACTAGAAATTCCATCGAAAAATAATAAAGTCTTTTTTCATTATTCTCCCTATTCATAAGAGAATGACTGTTTGCCATGTATATTGATGCATGCTTCATAACAAGAGAAGAGAGGACCTTATACTTGTCAATGATACTGCTTTCCTCAAAACATTCTCCAGTGGTTTCTTTAAATCTTTGCAGATATTCCTGTTTAAATTCATCTTTATTTGTAAACATCTCAACCTCACTTCCTTGTTTTTTTCTTCTTTATCATAAGTCCGGAAAGTCCCGGTATCTTTATCTTTATAATATTCCTATCGGGATTGAATTCATCCCTTTCAGATTTTATGTATTTTTTGTAGGTGGATCCTGTTCCGTTGTATTTATCATCGTCACTGCTGAGTATGACTCTGTATTCACCTTCCTGAGGAACCTGGATCCATGCGTCCTCGTGGACATTTGGAGTGAAATTTAGAACAGTCACAATGAAATCATCAAGACCCCACCTTATATAGGAAAACATGCTCTGATCCCTGTTGTCAGCATCTATCCACTGGAATCCGTCCCAGCTGTTGTCCTGCTGCCATAATGATTTTTCATTCATATACAGTTTGTTCAACCTCTTAACATATTCCCTGTGTGCATCGTGTATTGGATATTCAAGCATAAACCATTCTATTTCCTCATAATATCTCCATTCCATGAACTGTCCTATTTCGTTGCCCATGAAGTTAAGCTTCTTTCCTGGATGTGTCATCTGATACATTGCCAGAACCTTTAAATTCTTGAACTTCTCCTCATAGGTTCCGAAGCTTTTGTCTATTAGATTCTTTTTCCCATGTACAACCTCGTCATGGGAAAATGGAAGTATAAAATTTTCATTGAAGGCATAGTGCAATGAAAATGTGATTCTATCGTGATCATTCTTCCTGAAAAAAAAGTCATTTTCCATATATGAGATTGTATCGTTCATCCACCCCATATTCCACTTGAAATTGAAGCCAAGACCTCCAGATTCAACAGGTGATGTCACTAAAGGCCAGTCGGTGGATTCCTCTGCAGCCATTATGGCAAAGGGATACTTCCCAAACACTGCCGTATTCATCTCCTTTAGAAAATCCACACCGTCAAGGTCATCTGTGCCACCCTCTCTGTTTCTGAATATTTCCTCTTCCATTCCGAAATTAAGGTGAAGTATGGATGTTACACCGTCAACCCTCAACCCGTCTACATGGTATTTGTCAAAATAAAATAACGCATTTGATATTAAAAAATTTCTTACTTCACTTCTTCCGAAGTTGAATTTCTTTGTACCCCAGTTGGGATGATCTATATGTCCGTATAGCTCAGACCCGTCAAAGTTAAGGAGTCCCTGCTCATCCCTGCAGAAATGCCCTGGAACCCAGTCCAGAATCACACCTATATTGTTCTGATGGCATTTGTCTATTAGATACTTAAGATCCTCAGGTTTTCCATATCTGCTTGTAATGGAATAGTATCCCGTTATCTGATATCCCCAGGATCCGTCAAAGGGATGCTCCATGACAGGCATGAGCTCTAAATAGTTGTAGTTCATCTCCTTTAAGTATGGCACAAGCTCGTCGGCCAGTTCCCTGTAGTTCAGGTGGCTTTCATCTTCATGCTTCTTCCATGAGCCTGGATGTATTTCATATATATTCATAGGTCCGTCATAAAACTTCCGACCCGATCTTTTCTCAATCCACTTTTCATCCATCCATTCATATCCATCCATGTCAGCAACAACAGAAGATGTTCCCGGCTTTTTCTCTGCATAAAAGCCATATGGATCGGACTTTTGAACTGTAGTTCCGTCTTTTTTTAATATCTTATATTTGTATTCCTCGCCTTCTCCAATGTTCTCAAAGAAACACTGCCATATTCCCGTATCTCCTAGTTTTTCCATCTTATTGGCTTGATCATTCCAAAAATTAAAAGTACCCACCAAAGAAACACCAGTAGCATTAGGAGCCCATACCCTAAAGGATACGCCTTTCCTGCCATGATGTTTACATAAGTGAGCACCAAAAAATTCATAACTATTATACAACTTGTCTGTATGATAATTTATAATTTGTCCGTAATCTATTTTTTCCATATTAACCCCCCCGCAATATTATATAATAAATATTACTTTTTGTACATAAAGATGAGGTGAATTGGTTGCGTTAATTTACTGTAGGAAAAAGAAGAATAGACTAATCCCTCTATTAAGATAGGTTTACTGATTTCTCATTTTATCATATTTTTAAATGAAGGTGTTGGGTTTTTACCAATACCCT
>JAUVAG010000206.1 GCA_030591825.1 Dethiosulfatibacter sp. | reverse complement strand
CACCTACTCCTGCTCCAATAGAATCTCCTAATATAAGTATTGTAAACATATCCCCCTCCTGAGAATCATCTTCGCCGATTTCATTATCCATGATTTCCTGGTCCGTAACAGCACCTTCTAAAGGCTCTTCTTGAACACCCTCATCATCTATGTTTGATGAAGTTATGTTTATGGATATTATGAATCCGCCTAAAAAAACGGCTGTAAATATAACCGTAATCAGTAAAAATATTATCCAAATGATTTTTTTATTCATCATTGACCTCCACCCGATAATAACCGTCAAATCTCTTAAGTGCTACTACGCAAGTACATCTTTTCTTGTGAAAACCACAAAACTTATTACTATTGATACCAAACTCCATATGGCTAAAACCATAATGGAAAACTTCATAGACATGCCCTCTATCTGCTGGTAGGCGCCTGTTAAATATTTAGTGAGATTCAAATTGGATACGAAGAAATACTTGATGATTTCCCAGTCCGAAAGGAAGAACTGGAGGAACTGTCCTCCTATGAGAAATGCCATTATAATTCCTATTGCTGCAGCTGTGCTTTTGACCAGAACGGAAATCATGAAGGTTATGGATGCAATTGCTATTGAAACAAACCATGCCAGGGAATAGATTAGAACCATGTATTCCATTCTATTCACCATGATTACGGAATTTGCATCCAATTCTCCATTTATAAGTTTAAATCCTGTTGCAACAGGCTCATAAAAGCCCCAAACCCGGAAGAAGAAAAAGGACACAAAACTCGATATTGCACCTATCATCAAAACAACCATTGTTGTCATCATAAGAAGGGCAATATATTTGCTCAACAATACCTTCCATCTTGGAACTGAACGGGTAAGGATAACCTTGATTGTACGGTTTGAAAATTCACCGGATACCAGATCCGATGCTAGAATTATTATCATCAATGGAATAAACATGATAATTGCATTCTCAACAAAGTCAACAGAAAATCTTGCAGAACTTGGAGTGATTGGATTGATATTGTTTTCTATGAAGTATTTCATCTGTTCAATCTGTATTTCAATAGACTTTAATCCCATTTCATGAATATATGGACTTTCAAGCCTTTTTTCAAGTTCCATCATTTGCTGGCTGGCAAGACTTTTCCAGTCGTAGGAAGTGTCTTCGGTGATTTTCTCGAATCTGCTTATGGTCTTATCATAGGTGTATTTTTCTCCGTAGGAAAACAACCCTATGAAAAGAAAGAGCAGAACGGATATGAGTACCATTTTTTTCTTTAGAAGTATTTTGCTGACTTCATTTTGAATTAATTGATTCATCATACCACTCAATCCTTTAGGTTATTTTCTGGTTCTCAGTCAGACTGAGGAACAACTCTTCCAGAGTCTTGCTCTTTGAATTAACATATTTAAGCTTTAATCCTTCATTTACAAGTGAAGCATTGACCATTTCCAACTGATTCAAGCCTATGACTGCCTCCAAACGATTATTGATTATTTTTGCATTGACTTTAAATCTTTCCTTCATGATTAGTTTTCCCTTTTCTAGATTATCCACAACCCAATAAACTTCACTAGATGATACCAGATCATTCACAGCTCCCGTTTTAACCACAAGCCCGTCCTTTATTATTGAAACCTTGCTGCACATAAGCTGTATTTCCGATATAAGATGGGAGGAAACCAGCACAGATATGTTTTTCTCTGAAGCCAAATCCTTTACCATTTCCCTGAATTCAAATATACCCTGGGGATCCAGACCGTTTGTTGGTTCATCAAGTACCAAAAGCTTGGGATTATGTAGAAGAGCTTGTGCAAGACCAATACGCTGCTTCATTCCCCTTGAATAAGTGCTTACCTTGTCACCTATTCGTTTCTCCATGCCCACCAACTCAACTGCATCCATGATATCTTTTCTAGAAATGTTTTTTGACATGTATCCAAGCATTTCAAGATTTTTCATACCTGTAGCATAGTTGTACAAGTCCGGTTCCTCGATTATACAGCCCACATTGGACATGGCTTTTATAAAGTTTTTTGTAATAGAATGACCGCAGATTGCAATATTTCCCGATGTCGGTCTCAAGAGGCCCACTATCATTCTAAGAGTAGTAGACTTGCCGGCACCATTGGGACCCAAAAATCCAAACACTTCACCCTTGTCGATACGGAAACTTATACCCTTGATGATTTCCTTTTTTCCTATTCGTTTTGTAATATTGTTCACACTCAACACATGATTATCCATATACAGAATCATCCCTTCAATTATCTCGTCAAGCCAGGACCAGTATAAACTTGATTCTTAATTATCCTTACAAGTCAAGGTGCGGTAATAATAACCGCACCAAAATGTAAGGAGTTAAAATTTGAATTTCCCTCCATAGACTTTCCTATAATTTAAGTCTTCTCTCCTTTTATTTCCTTTACTTATTCTTCTACTTCTTCCTCTTCCTTTTTCTTTAAGTCAACCTTGTCCATAATTTCTGGAACCATCTCTATTAGCTTGTCGATGCTTGACGATTTCTTGATAGGCATCATTTCCACATGGTCTCCCTTGATAACCAGTACAGATGAAACGGAAATCTTACCACCGCTTCCAAGTCCGCCGCCTTCGCCCTTGGCTTCCTTTTCAGATCCTCCGCCTCCACCTGTTCCCAATCCAAAATTGATCTCAATGAATGGAACAAGTGTAACCTCGCCAACCTGAATTGGTTCACCTACAACAGTTTCTGTCTTCATGAAACTTTGAAGCTTCTCGAAAATATTGTTTACATTGTCCTTGATGTTAAATTCTGCCATTGTTAATGCCTCCTTTTTTTATTTATTCATTCAATATTCAGTGTTCAGATGAAACATCCAAGCATTCCATATTGTATGAATTGATTTACTATATGCCTTTAAGTCTATCTCATCCCTTGGAAAAGAATATCTTCCTAACGGGTTTTGTAACAACAAGTCCAAGGGCAAGCACCAGAATATATGCAATCCATATCTTGCCCTCAACCGATCCTTCACCCTCCAATATGTCTTCATCAAAAACAGGTTCCATCCTTATGTCATACTTTTCCGGAAGAATATAGGACTGACTGTACAGCGCACACATATATCCCGTATACATGGGATTGTCAAAGCCTGTTTTTATCCTTGCAATTATCCTATTGGGCCACAAGTGTTTCCACAACTTCTTCACAGCTGCCAGAACTTTTCTTATTAATTCCTTCTTGAAATATTCACGCTTAATGGACTTTTTCTTCTTTTCCTTATCATCCTTATCTTTCTTTTTTGATTTTTTGTCACCTTTTCCCATACCGTCATCCTTGCCATTATCTAAATCTATTCTTTTTTCAAACCCCAGAAACCTTATTATGGTCTTTACCTCTTCATCAGGCTCCTTTAATATTAACACCTTCAGTCCACCGAAAAGCCATGTGACCACTCCTTTGATTTTCATCTCGTCATATTTTTCCACTTCTACGTAGTATGAATAGGGGATGAGGATAATGACCGCAAGAACTATTAAAATAAAAAGAAGAATATATCCAATTATAGACAATATAATCATTTCAACCTCCAAAAACACCAAAAGCCGACCTATTCCGGCCGGCGTGCTGTCTATCTATGTTGTGGTCAATCCAAACCAACCATTCAATTTATATTTTAATTATACCACTAAAACCATTTTTTTTATACAGTTCCGATAATATATCTTCATTTATTGTAACCCTTTGCATTTCAAACTCTCAACGATTGAATATTCATTTCTTATACCTATGCCTTCATATTTTGAACAAATTATTCTTTTATTCGTCTAATTATATATAGTCTGATGAAGAATCAAAACAACTATAAATGTAGTTTTATGCAAAAACTAGTTTCGTTCTGATTCTTTCTATATTAAGCGTCCAGTTGAACCATCCAGACGCTTTCTATTTCAAGAATCAACTCAACTATAAGTTTTTGTCATCACAAATGTAGTTTTATGCAAAAACTAGT
>JAUVAG010000271.1 GCA_030591825.1 Dethiosulfatibacter sp. | reverse complement strand
TCATAATCTATTGCCATGGTATTTCCTGCCAGCCTTGCCTTTACAGTATCATAAATGCTATCTGTTGCCATTCCCAACACATTTGGTCCAAAAATATTGAAGATAGTTCCAAAAGCTGCAAGAAAAAATGACAGGATTATTGGAAATCTGCTTGGCTTAAGATAAGCCAGAAGCCTTTTCAGTGTTACTTTGAAGTTCTTTGCCTTTTCAACAGGAATTCCAAGGTTGTGCCCACCTCTTCCAGGTCCTCTGCCCCTTATTGTATTTTGTCTTTTTTGTTCGTATTTTTTCTTTTCGCTCATGCAGATTCCTCCTCTGACATCTGTGAAAGGACGATGTCCCTGTACACAAGATTGTTTTTCATCAGTTCCCTGTGACTTCCCATACCAGCTATTTTTCCATTTTCAAGTACTATTATTCTGTCTGCATCCATTATAGTATTCACCCTCTGGGTTACTATAATGACTGTCGCTTTTCCGGTTTCTTTCTTTAGTGCGCTTCTCAGAGCTGAATCTGTTTTAAAATCTAAGGCAGAGAAGCTGTCGTCGAAGATGTATATTTCCCTTTTTCCTGCCAGTGCTCTTGCTATGGACAATCTCTGCTTTTGACCGCCCGAAAGATTTGTTCCTCCCTGACTGATTTCCGAATCATATTTGTCACTCATAGCTTCAATGAAATCAGAAGACTGGGATATGGATGCTGAAGTTTCCACCCTGCTTTCTTCTATTGACTTGTCGCCAAATACTATATTGTTCCTGACTGTTCCCGTAAATAGTACTGCCTTTTGAGGAACAAGTCCTATTCTACTTCTCAAATCCTTTTGGGTCATGTTTCTTATATCCACTCCGTCAACAAGGATGCTTCCACCGCAGGGGTCGAAAAATCTGGGTATCATATTTATAAGCGTAGATTTGCCTGATCCTGTGCTTCCTATTATTCCAGTAACCTCTCCCGGTTTGGATTCAAAGCTTATATTTTCAAGGGCGTTTTCCTCGGCTCCTTCATATTTAAAGCATACGTTCTTAAATTCAAGTATTCCCTTTTTCTCATCAGGTGTTTGTACAATTTCAGGGTCCTTAATATGCGTTTCCATATCAAGTATCTCGTTTATCCTGATTGCAGAAGCCGAAGCCCTTGGAATCATTGAAAATATCATTGTCATCATTACCAGGGAAAATAGAATCATCATGGCGTATTGAATAAATGCCATAAGGTCTCCTATTTCAAGATTTCCTGCATCTATGCCTCCTGCTCCTTTCCACACCAATGCCACAGTAGTCAGATTAAGCAAAAGTAGTATTATTGGAAACATAGAAGCCATGATTCTGTTGACCTTCAGTGCATTTGCAGTAAGGTCTCCGTTTGCATCGGTAAACCTGTCTCTTTCATATTCAGTCCTATTGAAAGCTCTTATTACCCTTATTCCTGTAAGCCTTTCTCTGAGAACTCTGTTCAGGTTGTCCACCTTCACCTGCATCTTTTTGAAAAGAGGAATACTGATGGAGGCGATTATTCCTATGAGTATGGCCAGGATGAGAACTACCGTAAGGATAAGTGAAGACAGTCCAGGGTTCTTGGAAACGGCCATGATTATTCCACCAATGGCCATTAATGGAGCCCTTATCATCATTCTCAAACCCATGATTGAAAGGTTTTGAATCTGTGTTATATCATTTGTAGTCCTTGTAATCAATGATGATGTTCCCGTTGTGTCAAACTCACCTGGCGACATGGATTGAACCTTTGTGAAAAGCTTCTTCCTCAAGTCTCTTACGAAAGACATGCTTGTCCAAGAGGCCAGATAAGACTTGTACATGTCGGCTCCCATTCCAGCAAAGGATATACCAAGCATGAACATGCTCAATTTCAATATATAACCCGTGTCATTATTCCTTATTCCAATATTTACTATGCTGGCCATCATAGTAGGCAGTAAAAGCTCAGCTATGACCTTTAAAAATGTAAATACAATAATAATGAACACCTGAATCTTGTATTTTTTCATTCCTTTAAATAAATTTATCATGTGTTCTCCTTATATTTTCTCCAGTATTCTTTTAATGTTTTTAAAACTTTCTTCCAGTGTTTCAAGTTCCTCGTCAGTCAGTACATCTATCTTGCCAATTAGATATCCCTTTATATGAGAATTGTAGGTATTGCAAAATTCCATCCCCTTGTCAGTAATAAATAGATTTACAACTCTTCTATCCTCTTCGGATTTCTTTCTTATTACAAATTCTTCCACTATAAGGGACTCCACAAGGTTTGAAAAGTTCGACTTGTTCATCATCATCTTGTTTCCATAGAACTTCATGGGCTTTCCTTCAACCTTTCTTATCATTATCAGAAGCCTTGTTTGGTGATTTGTCATTCCTTCCATGGCTATACCCGCCAGGATTTTCTTATGTATTACCGGCATTGTATCCTGTATGTTTTCAATTATCTTCAACTTGTCCATGAATTGTTTCTCACTCCCTTTGTTTTAGTTGTTTTTTACAACTATTGTTTTTCATAACCATTATACATTATAACTATTTTAAATACAACAAAAAAGACGAAGTATTCAAACTTCGCCTAAATCTCATTATTCTTTATTTAGAATTTACAGTCATGGTATAATAATTATATGATGTGAATTCAATTCTTCTAAGATACATTTTATGAATTGACTCAACTATAGCTGTTTAACCATGGATGTTTAAGTTTAAAAGAAGTTTCGTTGGAATTCAATAAAAAACACGATATCCAGTTGAAGCATCCAGATATCATATTTCTTATGAATTGACTCAACTATGTCTTTTTAACTTAAACTAACTTGAACAGTTTCCGATTTTATCAAGATCAAGGATTTTAATAGAGGATCTGTAATAGTCTATCATGCCCTCGTCCTTCATAAAGGACATCTCCCTGGACAGGGACGGTCTTGTAACATTGAGAAAATCGGACATTTCATTTCTATTCATATTAAGATGCAAAGTGGTGCTTTTTTGTTTCCTGTACTGCTCCATCAAATACTTGCATATTTTTTCACGTATACTTTTTATTGACAGATATTCAATCTTTTTATTCAAATTCATAGCCTTGTTGGATACGATTTTCAACATATTCATTATCAAGAGCCTATGACTCAAACATGCATTTTGGCAAGAACCTACAATTTTTTCAGGAGCCATGAACATCACATGACATTCAGTCTGCGCTTCAACAGTTGCAGGCCACAGACGTCTTTCTGAAAAGGCTGCAATTTCGCCGAACATATTACCT